>JAFAPG010000881.1 GCA_019247235.1 Acidobacteriota bacterium | reverse complement strand
GGAAGCATCAGTATGATTAGTAGCAACCCAGCGGGCAGATTGATTTCCATCGCCATACTGGAGATCCAGTAAACGTGATCACGATGCCGGCGATTGCGGTTGCAATCCCGCCAGCGAAACCGACCAGACCAATCCATTGAGGGAAGCGCGCGTCGAGCCACCAACGCGCCGGTGTACAGGGCCGACGGCGAGACCCAACAGAAGACTCGTCACGCTGGCGAGGCCAATCTCGATTTGCCGAACCGCAAAGGCCCGTCTCAAGGAACATGGGCTTAGCCGAAGCAGGTGCAGTGGCCCAACGTTTGACCATTACTTTCAACGCAACCCATCAACAGCCTGGACGCGCACCGGCGGCGGCGAGACCTGCGATCACACCGGCGGTTGGCCAGAGCAGCCCAGTCGGCGCCGGGCCATCAGAGAGCCGGCGCGAGAGCAAGATCAGCGCGTAGAGAGCAGCTGAAAGGTAACAGAACCAAATATTCCTGAAGCAACAATCGGCAGGAATCTTGAACTAACAGGCTGTATAGGAGAAAATGCCCAGCCGTCGGCATCCCGAACACGCTCAGGGTGGTACCAGGACCATGCGGTCTAGGCTTTGAAAGACCGCCTCGTACCGCTTTGACAAATCACCGCGTGAATGGATGATCGCGGTCCACGGAGATAGCTTCATCCCGAGGGGCTTTGGACAAGCCGCGATGGATCAAATGGTTTACATCCAACGAAAGGATTGTAATATCCAGTGTCTTCGCTCAATGGCAAAGTTGAGATTATTACAGGCTCAGCGCACAGGATCGGTCGGTTGCAGTTGCCAGGGTCTGGCATCTCTGCTGCCTGTGAACCCATTGTCTCAACCACCTATCTCACCTTGCTTCCCTAATTAAGGACTACTCACGAAGCCCGGGCCTCGCGTCCAACAGGCCGGCGGCCAAGGCTGCTATGCAGCTATATAAATGCTCAGGCTGTAAAAACGGCGCGCGGAAGAAAGATCGATCAAGTAACGAGACAGGAGAACCGCAATGCCAGAATTCAAGACGGGTTCTGTCCAGGCCAATAATTTACGTTTTCACTATCTGGAGATCGGCCAAGGGCCGTTAGCGTTATGCCTGCACGGCTTTCCGGATTCCCCTTGGACCTATCGCTTCCTTCTGCCCGAGCTCGCCATGGCCGGCTATCGGGCAGTGGCCCCGTTCATGCGCGGCTATGCGCCGACAGAGGTCCCGGCCAACGGCAGTTTTCAAACCAGCGCTCTAGCTGCTGATGTCGTTGCTCTCCACGAAGCGCTTGGCGGAGGCGCCGACGCGGTGCTCATTGCTCACGATTGGGGCTCGATAGCAGCCTATGGAGGCGCGGCTCTAGAGCCAACACGTTGGAGCCGATGCGTGATCATGAATGTGCCTCCGCTCGGGGTGTTCGAGCAACTGGTCTTCCGCTACGACCAGATTAAACGCTCCTTCTACTTCTGGTTCTTTCAGATGCAGGTTTCGGACGCAGTGGTGCCCGCGGACGATCTCGCGTTTATCGACGGGCTCTGGGCGGACTGGTCTCCGGGCTATGACGCGAAAGAGGATCTGCCTCGGGTCAAAGAGTGCCTCCGCAATACGCCTAATCTGCGGGCTGCCATGGGATACTATAGAGCGCTTTTTGATCCCGCTCGGTTCGGCTTGCAGACGGCTATGGAGGCGCAGAAGGCAGCATGGGGCCGTCCTATCCCTCAGCCTACACTCTACCTGCATGGAACCAACGATGGCTGCATCGGCCTCGATGCAGAGGCGGCAAAGAAGGTGCCAGCCTTTCTCGGGCCAGGATCCAAAGTCGAGAGGATCGAGGGAATTGGCCATTTCATGCTGGTTGAACGGCCGACAGAGGTTAATAGCCGGATTTTGCAGTTCCTCAGGGACCCGCACTGATGAGCACGCAAGAGAGAGTGGCAGCGGCCCAGAGTCCGTTTCGAAGCTGCTCCTCGGCGCTCGGCGGAGTTGGCGGAGATTGAAAAGAGCATGAAAGGCACGCCGCGAGTCATGAGCCCGGCGCTTTCTAGCTCTCGGCAAAACCCTTGGCCGGCAGATGAGGCCCGGAGCAGTACCGGGACACTGGAGAACCCGAGTCGTTATTGATCGATGTCGAACGTGAACTGGTAGTCTACAACGCGGATTCCAATCACGGCACCGAAACAAAACTCCAATGATAACAAGTGGAAAAGGGGTGATACGTGGCTCAAGCCAAGCCGCTTCTGGAAGGCAACAGAAAGTTTACGTGGTTCGAGCCTGTCAAAAAAGGCGCGCCTTCGCAGTATGAGAACTTTACACTTGGCCAACAATCGAGTCCAAAACGAGGGCTCCACGTGGGCTGGCCGGTGCGATTCGATGACGGCCGGGAGCCGTTCACCGAGAGTTCGTCGGCGATTCGTTGCTCGCACTGGGAGGAGTACCGGGACCCCGCCCAAACCTGGCAGCGTCCGTACGTGGCTGGCCTCAATCACGAGCAGCAGACAATCGGGCGCTTAGTGGAAAGCACTCTAGCTGAAGGGCTAGCCGAACGGATTAATCCGGTCTGGTCGCGAGAGATTCTAGGCAAATACTTGGCCGCGTGGCCATTTGTAGAATACGGCGAGTTTCTCTCGCTGTGTTATGCGGTCCGCGAAACGCTCGCCGAGACTATTACTTTCGCGCTTGCTTTTGAAGCTGCGGACAAGATGCGCTATGCGCAGAATCTAGTCGGCCTGATCATTCAGCTTGGCGATGTCTTGCCCGCCTACTCAGACGCCGAGGCGCGCTCCGCCTGGATGAGCGATCCCATCCTGGTGCCGATACGTGAGAACGTCGAGCTTATTTTCTCGTTGGCCGATTGGGTAGAGATCGTCGTGGCGATGGACCTGGTGTTTGAGCCCATCGTCGGCACGCTTATGAAATCGGAATTTCTCGCACGCAACGCACCATACAATGGCGATCCGGCAACGCCGTTGATCCTGGCCTCAGAGCGAGCGGACGCGCGGCGCCATCTCGAAGGGGCTCTCGCGCTGATTGCTCACGCGTGCGGAGACGCTGTTAGCGGGTCGGAAAACAATCGGCTTGTGCGGAGCTGGCTGCAAAAATGGACCGTCAAGACTGAGGCAGCAGCCCAGGCGCTCAGAGGAATTTTCGAGCTCAAGGGCATCGTAGCCGAGCCGTTCGAGCGGTGCTGCGAACGCGCGCGCGCACGCCAACGCACTGCACTCAGAACAATAGGCTTATAACGGGAGGTTCAACCGCAATGAGCGACTCGAACAAGCACGC
>JAFAPG010000868.1 GCA_019247235.1 Acidobacteriota bacterium | reverse complement strand
CTGGTGCGCATCGTGCGGCAAATCCCCGGCTCAGAGAGCATATTGAAGCTCATTCAGCAAGCGGGAAAGAAATGGACGGTGGGAGGCGTCATGAGCACCTCCGCACTGGCTTTGATCCTGACAGCCTGGATTACCTCCCTGTTTGTGCCGAGCATCTTTTTGTCCATTCTTATGGGGTTGGTTGCGGCAGCGGTTCCTTATATCACTTTGCTGGTGGTGCGCGAACAGCGATTTCGTAATTGCGATAAATTGCTGCCCGAGGGGGTGGACCTGATGGCCAGAGGTTTGCGTGCCGGTCATGCCCTTACGGCAGTACTTGAAATGGTTTCGAACGAGGTCGGGGAACCGATCTCCTCCGAGTTTAAGCGCTTGCACGAGGAGCACGCGCTTGGTTTGCCCCTACGGGATGCGACCTTGAACCTGGTGGAGCGTCTGCCTCGGGACGATATGCGGTTTTTGGCCACGGCCATCATCTTGCAAAAAGAAACCGGAGCGAACCTGGCGGTGATTCTGGACAAGACCGCCGCTGTTGCCCGCGAGCGTGCGCGCTTGCGCGGACAGCTTCGCATCTACACCGCTCAGGGTCGGATTACCGGATGGATTCTCTGTGCCATGCCGTTCGCCCTATGTGCGCTGTTGAGCGTGGTGAACTGGAATTTTGAAAAGCTCCTGTTCACCGAGCATTCCGGTCGAGTTTTGATTTATGTCGGCCTGAGCTTGATGCTGGCCGGCATCTTGGTGATTCGAAAGATCATTGATGTCAAGGTATAGAGCATGGTTTTCGTAGGTTTGGCTCTCGTCTTGTTCGTCACCTTTGTCTCCGTGTTCTTGTTCCTGATGCCACGTCCCTCGGCAGCAGGAGCTCTCCTACACGAAGTCACTAGGCCTGTACGAACGGGGCAAGTGCCCGCTTGGCGAGCCGCACTCAATGTCGACTACTTAGCCAAGCCCTTCACCTTGGGTCGCAGCTTATTTGCCCCAGCACCGGACCCGATCCTGGTACGCAGATTGGCCCTAGCTGGATACCGCAAGCCTGCCCATGCGGATATCTTCCTGGGCGCTAGGCTAGCTCTCCCGGCAAGTGGCGGCCTGCTCGTGGCCCTATTTGCCAGCAATAATGCAATCACCTATTTCATTCTGGCCGTGGGGCTGGGCTTCTTCGTTCCAGACTTCTGGTTGTCGTGGGCGATCAATAAGCGTCGGGACCGCATTCGGCTCAGCTTGCCGGACGGTTTGGACTTTCTCGCGATTTGTCTGGAGGCGGGAATCGGTCTGGATCAGGCGATCGTTCGCCTGGCTCGGGAACTTCGCGTCAGCCATCCTGATTTGGCCGACGAATTGCTTCAGGTGAATTTTGAACAGCGGGCCGGCGTAACCCGAATCACCGCCTGGAAGAACTTCGCAGACCGGGTGGATTTGGAGAATGTTCGCTCCTTTGTCGGGATGTTGGTTCAAACCGATCGGTTCGGCACACCCATTTCGAAGTCGCTCGGCTCCTTTTCCGACGCGTTGCGAGTCGAGCGCAGACAACGGGCGGAGGAGATGGCAGCGAAAACAACGGTTAAACTTCTGTTCCCGCTGATCCTATTCATCGCCCCTTCGATGGGGATCGTGTTGATCGGACCCGCGGTCTTAACATTGATTAAGAACTTTGAACAGACATTGCGTTGAGGGACAGGCAAGACCATTTTGACGGAGTGCAATTCACGGAGAGGTGAGGCATGGACAACGTAACTCTGATTCGCGTGGTGTCGGGGGTTCTGGCCGTGGTAGTGTTTTTCACCCTGGTCTACCGAATGAAAAAGAAAGCGCCACGTTAACCACAACGGATCGACGCCCCTGGGGGGAAGGGTGGTCATGGTAAATAATCAGCGGCAGGTTTTTGTCTATAACAAGACACGAGAAACATTTCTGGCCTTTCGTGTCAAGGTTGCCGATTCCTTATTGACCCGGCTGGTCGGGCTTTTGGGCCGAAGGTCTTTGCAACCGGATAGTGGCGTCTGGATCGTGCCGGCCAACGCCGTGCACACGATCGGCATGTTGTTTTCATTTGACCTGGTTTTAATTGACAAGAACTTCAGAGTGGTTGGACTTCGCGAATTGGTACGCCCATTCACGATTACCCGACCGAATTTCAAGGCAGAGAGTGTGCTCGAACTACCGGCACACTCCATATTCCGCAGCCGTACACAAATTGGCGATCAATTGCTGATCGAACGGTATGAGGCACGGCGGCACGCAAAACCCAAACCTCCACAGCCGATCGGGATTGAGAACGAGGCCACCGAAGAAGTGTGTGCCCCGTTGCCGGCACCGACGGCCCCCATTCCCCTTGGTCCGCAAAGCTTCGACAAACTCCGGGAACGAGGTAATTTCGCACGTTCCAAGGGCGGCTAAATAGACTGCGAGCGGTCCGGCTTTGGATGCGAGCCGCTCGCTCACCCCCCTCGGTGGCAAGATGCCGGCTTCGGCCGCGAGCTCGGAGCTTCGCGATAACTCTCGTCCGAAATCGACATCAAACGGAAAGCAGAATGGGAAAGCAAAGGACCAATCGCGAGATTAGTGTGTACCAACCTTCATGCCGATCGCTTACGTGCTGCCAACGTGAACAAAGCGTGTAGCGCGCTGTCTAATTGCTCCCGCTCACGAGTGTTCTCCGTGCCTTCAATCTCATCTAAGCGACGGCGAATCGCTTGCCTGGCGGCCTCGATCCGACCGTTCAGCTTAGTGGCGTCGGATTCGGCCAGAGCGGCGGTATAAAGCGCCTTCCAACTGGACATACAGCCTCCGGATGCGCCCCGCCCCTTAACAAGGCAGCACTGCATTATACAAAGTCAGGAGCTTTTTGATTTCCACAAAGGATGGCGACGCACTCGAAGGCGACCAGACGGCGCCCTAGCCGCTTCGAAAAAAACCATTTACCGGCGAAGCGGATATAAATTAACCACTCAGAAAACTCCGCCTGGCGATTCCGCTAGTCAGCGGCTAGAGAGATTCGTAGAAGACTTTGGGGATCGCGAATGAAAAGTCGTTTGCGTCCCTTGGCGACGAAGCCCTCGCGCCGCCAACGGGAGATGATTCGATTCACCGTAAACATATTGGTCCCGGCCATTTGCGCCATCTCCTCTTCCGAGATGCGCAACTCTCGCGTGTCGTCGCGGGTGAGGCTCGGCCGTGCCGCCAGGTGCAAAATGAGACCGGCGATGCGTTGTTCGGCAGCGCCCGTGGCCATTTCCTGGAATCGGCTCTGACATTCGTGGGCCCAGCGCAAAGCAAGGCTAAATACATTCTCATAAAAGGAGTTCCACTTGGCAGCAAAGCTCCTGCTGATGGGTCCATCCCACTCCATCACCTCGACATTTTCGGTCGCCAGGGCAGTCCAGACGTAGGGGGTAGGAGAAGAGAGCACCGCCTCTAACCCAAACACATCACCACGATTCAGCCAATCGAACAAAACCTCGCTCCCACCTCGACTGTAACCGATGATTTTGACGGCACCTTCGATTAATAAGTACAAGCGCGTTGCGGGTTCGCCCAAGCGACACAGAAATTCCCCGGGCGCGAAAGCACGTCGGCGAGCGCTCTCGGTAATAGTTACAATCGCATGCCGATCGAGGTTGCGGAACAGCGGTGAATTGAGTTGTGGAAATGAACAGGTCGAGGCTACGCGGGATTGGTTGAGAGTGGTATCAAGATTCTGGCGGCGCAAGCCGATCAACACCGATCCAGAAACAGGCGAGGGAGACCACGACATAGTCCATCTCCGGCTCAGTTCCCTTCCCCTCGTCTAAGAGAAACTCAGCAAGTCCAGTGTGCCCCATTGCTGTTCGCTGAGTCAACGACGAAAACAGAGGCCGCATACCATCGATCAGCAACCATGGTTGCGGTATCGATACTCATGGGTACACAAATCTGACTTGATTGCCGAATCGCAACGAAGTACGCCTTCCGATTCTGTAGTCTGTGCTCAGTTCGATCACCGCCCTCCCCCAGGGTGATGTTGTTCCTTCGTAGTTGTTGGAAACTTAGCGCTACCGCTTCAGTCGTCGACTTCGATCGTGCCATCAATACGTTGCCTTCGGCGCCTAAAGAGCGGTCGAGTGGAACAGCACCCTCGCTCATTTGCCAATGTTACCAAAGTAACCGAATCATGAAAGGAGCATGGCTATGTTTGCTCGTATGGTTGAATGTCAAGCACAAAATGGCCGCAGCGAGGAGATGAACACCAAGCTTGTAGATGAAATCGTACCGATCTTAAAACGGCAACCGGGTTTCGTTGATTTTCTCGTACTTGCAGACAAACGGTTCCCTGAGCGGCTGGTGTGTATCAGCCTGTGGGAGTCACGCGAGACCGCCGATCAATTCCATCGCCAGCACTACCGTCGACTCGTGGGTATGTTAGAACCTCTCTTGGACTCGGCGCCAACGCTAGAAACGTTTGCCGTAAATGCATCCACGGCACATGACGTGTCCATTACCCAGGCCGCGTAAACGGCTCAAGGAACTCCGCTTTCAACAATTCATCTGCCGCGCTAGATCTGTGTCTACGATTTCGGACCGCGACCCGGCCCAATCGAGAACAAAGTACCTGGCATCGACAGAAAAAGGTATGTCGGGGAACTCCGATGGAAACTCAGAAACCAAGCTCGCAATTGACACTGCACCCAGGCGCCATCTATGAGGACAGGGGGAAGAATATCGTCCGTCTAGTCTCGGTCGATAGACACTATTGCGCTTACGTCGTCTTGCCACGGGCAAAATCGCAAATGCACGGCGTGATTACAGGATTTACCAAGCGAGAGTGTTTTCAGCGTACATTCGTCTGGGTAGCAAGAAGTGAGGCGGACTGGTTTCCTGTCCCGGAACTGCGCCTGAAACAGTGCGTAACGATTCAGCCTCGACGGCCAAGCGACTGCCACGCGGCTTGAAAATCCGAGCGCGTATGATCGCGGTGCCCATAGGAGGGTTACATAGAGAACGTAGATGGATGATTCGCACTTTCGCACGCCTGCGCCGGCCTGAAGACGTTCGACCCGACGGTTGTAAGCATTGGGGGTGGTCGAGAATTCATAAATAGAGAGGCGAAATTCCGAAGCTGAATATTTCGAACCAGTGGATTTCGACCGGTTCTTTCTGGTTGCTGGTGAACCGGCTGCCGGTCGATCGCAGCGACCGGGTAGGGTTTCAGCAGTATACGAATGAGTTGATCTCGGAGGCGTCCCCGCACCGTTTCCACCAGGACAGCGCTCGGGGACGAATCAAAGGCCCATGGCAGTTCCTTTACGGGTGTTGATCGTCGAAGATTCCGCGGACGACGCTGCCTTACTGGTGCGAGAGCTGCGTCGCGGCGGCTACGACGTGACCTCTGAACGCGTGGACAGCTCGGGCACCATGAGTTTAGCTCTCGAGCAACAGGATTGGGACCTTGTGGTCTCCGACTATTCAATACCAGGGTTCTCCGGGAGCCAGGCTCTGAAGCTTCTTCGCTCGAGCGGATCCTCGATCCCCTTCATTTTTCTCTCCGGCACGATCGGCGAGGACGCAGCGGTCGACGCCCTGAAACAAGGCGCGCAAGATTACATTATGAAGCACAATCTCAAGCGCCTGCTTCCGGCAATTCAAAGGGAGTTACGCGAAGCCGAACTGCTGCGAGAACGTAATCGACTGGAGCGACAATTTCGCCAGGTCCAGAAGATGGAGGCAGTCGGTCGGCTGGCAGCCGGCGTGGCGCACGACTTCAACAATCTGGTCATGATTATCACCAGTTACACGGCCATGTTGATGGAAAGAGCCCTCAGCGATGATGTCCGCCGTTATACCGAACAAGTGCAGCAAGCGGCAAACCGGGCGGCCGCATTGACCAGACAACTGTTAGCATTTAGCCGAAAAGAAGAGAGCGAGCCTAGGAGCCTGGATTTAAACCTCTTAGTGCAAGACATGTGCAAACTGCTTCCTCCTTTATTGGGAGGCGGTATTGAAATCGAGGTTGTCACCGGACCTTTGAGTGGCTGCATCAAAGTCGACCAAGCGAACGTCGAACAAGTGCTTCTCAATCT
>JAFAPG010000866.1 GCA_019247235.1 Acidobacteriota bacterium | reverse complement strand
TTCTCAGTCGAGAACTGAACGGATTCCACCGCTTGCGATCAGGTCGGCGATAAGGGCAAAGTCACGATAGAGGACGCGGTCAGCGCCGAGGTTTTTGCTTACCGAGCGAAGCATGGCCTGCGCGCGTTGACCTGGCTTGGAAGTTTTTAAGGGTCTACGAAAATCCAGGGCTTGAGAGGCACTTAGGGCTTCAATCGCCAAGACATAGCGGGCATTCTCGACGATGCGACGTAACTTTAGCGCCGCCGTCATGCCCATCGAGACGTAGTCTTCCTTGTTTCCTGAAGTGGTGATGGAATCGACCGATGCGGGATGAGAGAGTACTTTATTCTCGCTGACCAAGGCGGCAGCGGTCACCTGCGGCATCATGAACCCGGAGTTGAGTCCTGCTTCGGGGGTGAGGAAGGGAGGGAGCTCTTCGTTCAGAGAAGGGTTCACCAACCGTTCAATGCGTCGCTCGGAAATGCCTGCCAAGGCGCTCAGGGCAATTCCTAGGAAGTCAAGGGCAAAGGCAATTGGCTCGCCATGGAAATTTCCTCCGGAAAGCACGGCACTCGACATCCTAACCGGCTCGTATCCACTATTTGTCTGTTGATGGATGTGGCTCACAAATACCAGCGGGTTATCCACGGCGGAGTTGGCTTCGATCTCAAACACTTCGCGAGCGTGACCGAGGGTGTCCCGAACCGCGCCGTGAACTTGCGGAATGCAGCGTATTGAGTAGGCATCCTGCACGCGACTGCATTCCCGATGCGACTCGCGAAGCTCGCTGCCCTCAAGTAGCCGACGCAAGTTGGCCGCACTCTTAAGCTGCCCGGGATGTGGACGGGCGCGGTGAATGCGCTCATCGAAGGCTACATCGGTACCGCGCAGTGCATCGAGGGTCAAGGAAGCAATGATGTCGGCGGAGTCGACCAGGACCTCGGCGGCGAGAAGCGCAAGGGTACCGACCGCGAGCATCGCCTGCGTGCCGTTAATGAGAGAAACTGCCTCTTTGGCTTCGAGCACCAAGGCTGCTATTTCCGCGCTCTGGAGAGCCTGCGCGCCTCCGATCACCTTGCCGCCGTCTTCGATGCATTCGCCTTCACCGATCAGCAGCAAGGCTAAATGGGCGAGAGGAGCAAGATCGCCGCTTGCTCCGACGCTGCCTTGGGAGGGGATCAAAGGTGTGACTTTGCGATTTAGCATCTCGCACAAAGCATCAATTATCACCGGACGTACACCGGAGTGACCTTTGGCCAGGGAGTTCGCGCGCAGGAGCATCATGGCGCGGGCTTCAGCAATTGACAATGGTTGGCCGACACCCACGGCGTGCGACCGCACCAGGTTCAGTTGCAGCTGGCGGATCTGATGGGCGGGAATGCGCACATCGCTGAGCTTGCCCACCCCGGTGGTGATAGCATAAGACGCCCGATCGCTCGCGACTAGCTCCTCGACCACCGCGCGTGCCTGTTTCACCCTCTGCCGGGCGTCGGGTTCAAGCAGTACGGGGCGAAGGTCAACGGCCACGTCGTGCACGGCTTCGAGCGTAAGATCGTTGCCATTAATGTGGAGCGCCTTCATACATCCGTATTCAAACTTTCTTCCCACGCGCCTGCCCGGTCCTCAATGATCCATCATTCGTCAGCACCTGGCGAAATGTCTTCATGTACCTTTCGGGGATGGTGCGAACTTTCATTTCGCCATTGATCGCCAGATGCGTGGTTTCGCCCTCAGCCAACAGCGCGCCATCGCTTGCTCGCAGCAGCTCGTATTCAAAGTGCACTAGCGATTCGCGCAGATTTTTTAGCCGGGTGCGCACAATAATTTCATCATCATAGCGGGCAGCGGCGCGGTAGCGACAGCGCGCGTCGACCACGGCCATCGCGCAGCGGTGATCCTGTTCCATTTCGCGATAGGAGATTCCCAATTGCCGCAACAATTCCACCCGGCCCACCTCGAACCAGATAAAGTGGTTGGCATGGTAGACCACGCCCATCTGGTCGGTTTCAGCGTAACGAACCCGCAAACGGATCTCAGAGACTGGTGTCTTCACCCATCACTCCAGCGGGGTTTGCGTTTCTCGAGAAATGCCGTGACCCCCTCACGAAAGTCGGCGGTTTGTCGTATGGCCGCATTTTGGTCGACGGCCTGTTCGATTTGGCGATCTAGAGCTTCGCTGATGAAGCTGTTTACCAGCCTTTTGCTCGCCGAGAGTGAGCCAGGACTGTTATCTAAGAGTTGCCGCGATAACTCGTGAGCTCGTTCCAGCAGTCCGTCCGATGAAACCACTTCATCAACCAAGCCCAGGCGATAGGCTTCGGCAGCATCAAAAATCCGTCCGGATAGCAGCAACTCGCGAGCTTTCTTGTGTCCCACTTGCCAGACCAGAATCGAGGACACGATCGCCGGCAAAAATCCAATCCGCACCTCGGTATAACCGAATTTTGCCTCCGCTACGGCCAGAGTAAAATCACACATGGTGGCCAGGCCTGTCCCGCCCGCAATGGCTGGGCCATTCACCGCCGCGATGGTGGGGCGGGGAAATTCATAGAGGCGCCGAAAAACCTGAGCCATTCGCCGCGAATCTTCCCCATGCTGGGCTGCAGATTTATCAATGAGAGCGCGCAGTTCCTCGAGGTCCATTCCCGCACAAAAGGCTTTGCCAGCTCCCGTCAGTATCACCACCAGATCGCCCGCTCGTTCGACTTCCTCAAGGGCTAGAAGGAGTTCGTCCAGCATTTGAAAATTAAGCGCATTGCGCTTGTCCGGGCGGTTTAGGGTAAGGGTTGCGACGAGCGCTTCACGCGCGAGTTGGATGACTTGAAATTGCATGTCGGAAGAAACAGGAGATTATACGCGCGGGCGGCCTCTGTTCGTCTTTTTCGCTTGCCGGCCGAGACTTGGCTTACATCAACTTTCTTCGCACCAT
>JAFAPG010000679.1 GCA_019247235.1 Acidobacteriota bacterium | reverse complement strand
GCAGGCTTCAGTTTAATGTTTGGCGCCGGCGTTCTCTCCGGTCTGCTGGGCATTGGTTCGGGAGCAGCGAAGGTGCTGGCCATGGATCGGGCTATGAAAATTCCATTCAAGGTCTCGACCACCACCAGCAACTTCATGATCGGGGTGACGGCGGCGGCAAGTGCCGGGGTGTATTTGCATCGTGGCTACATCGACCCGGGATTGGCAATGCCCGTCATGCTAGGTGTTTTGGCTGGTTCCCTGCTAGGGGCCCGGATTCTTAGCAGAGCGGAAACCAAATGGCTGCGCGTCGTATTCAGTGCGGTGATTGTGTTATTGGGACTCGAAATGATCTACGATGCGCTTTTCCGGAGGCTTTGAGATGCGCCAACGGACAGAATGGAACGACCGCACAGTCGAACAAATTGTCGGCAATCTGCTGCGCGTAGGGGTGGGCATCTCGGCCCTGGTCATTGTTGTGGGCGCCACGATTTACTTATGCCGCCACGGGTTAGAAACCGCAAATTATCATGTTTTTCACCAGACCCCGTCTGAGCTGCGACAGGCACGCGGCATTGTGCGGAGTGCCAGCGCACTGCAGGGTCGTGGAATTATCCAACTGGGGCTGCTGCTTTTGATTGCCACCCCGGTTGCCCGTGTGGCCTTTTCTATCTTTGGATTCTTTGCAGAGCGGGACATGATGTACGTGGTTTTTACCGCTCTTGTGCTCGCGATCTTGTTATTCAGCTTGAACGGATCGATATAGAGTGGCAGGCGCCAGCCGCGAGCTTCGGACTTTCGACCTTTGTCGCCATTTGCCCTTGTCACGAGAAGAGCTGAGCAGTGCCGGTCGGCCATGGAAATGGCCATCGTCGGAGGGCTGGAATCAGGGGGTGGTTGGCCCCCTGCGCCCCGATCTCCCCTGCGCAGTTTGCCGCAAAGCATCTATTGTGGCGCGCCTAGAATTGGGGTTCTCCGGTACTTTGTCAATTCCTTTTTCGGCCACGCGTAAAAGCGAGACGATCCGCTGCCGGCGCTGCTGTTCACAAAAACTGCAAGCGCGCCAGCCTGCCTCCTTCCGCGGAGATGATGGCCGCATCTTCTCGTCGGTTCCTGTTGCAATCAGCGCCAGTGAAGAAAAGAGGTGCCTGACTGTTTCCGCGCTATTCCCTGGTCGATTCATGGAACCGGGTAAGCGGGAAATTGTGTTCAGATATTTTCGAGAAAGGCAGGCGGCGAGACTTGCTTCCCTTAAGATGCGGAGCATGCAAACGGCGCAGTAACCCTGCTGTCGAGGAGCCGCTTGGGTATCCTGAGCGCTGTGTCGGGCGAAGACAATTGATCGGAAAAAGTCCCCCCGGGCGCGGCGATGAGAGCTCTCCTGTTATTATGCACTCCGGTCACGTCGGCAACAGTTAGAGCTCGGCGGGACCATGCTGCATCCATTGGGGATGTCTGATGACGTGCCGGCGGCCGTATCTCTTGCTGCTTGTATTTTCGGTTAACCTCCTGCTGTTCTGCGAGGACAGCAGAGTATCGCGCAACGAGAATCTGATTGCAGAAGGGGTTCCTCCCATTCCCGCTTCGCTCGCCGATATCGCCGCCGAGTAGAGGGATTTTCGCTCGGCCACCTTGGCGGGCTGGCATCCCCGGTTACCTTCCTGGAGCACACCTCCGGCTATCGCCAGGATCTACGCCGGGTTGAATAGGGCGACGAACGCCATCCCCCAATGCGCGACTTCTCGAAGCTATTGCGCCTTACAACCATGCCCAAAAAATTACCAAACCTCTGTTTGTGATTGCGGGAAAAATGACCCGTGGGTGCCGGCGAGCGAATTGCAACCGATGGTTGACATGCTGCGAAAGAATGGCATACCGGTCTGGTGGCTGCTGGCTAAAGACGAGGGCCACGGGTTCCGCAAAAAGAAAAACCCGGATTATCAGTTCTATGCGATGGTAATGTTCGTGAAACATTACCTGCAAGTAGGACTTCGCAACCGGCGAGGCTTGCTGGTTCGCCGATCTTAGGTCTAAATCGTGAGGCCTCGGGCTCATGGTTCGGTCGCCGGAGATCTGGTTTTGTAATAGGCTGCCAGAAAAAGGAAACCCAATAACAAGTCCGCGCTGGCAAAGGCGAGATCGCCGGGCCGGATCCGTCTTTCAATGAAGAGTACGATCAAAGTGGTTCCGTACCCAAACTTTTCGATGATAGAAGGCACGATGAAGGATCGGAAACGTAGAGGATCGCGGGCAATCACGAAAAAAGCGACCTGCCAGGCCATCGCGGTGCTGGCAAAGCCGTAGTAAAAGCCCGGGTGCGTGAGGGGCGGCGGATCCTGCCTTCCGATCAGGTCAAAGATAAAGAACAGTGGCGCAATCACCAATACTCCCCAAACGCCGGCTACCCAGAAAACAATCTTGGCAAATTTCATGCACTCCTCGAAAATCTGCAGCCACGCACTGAAGTATGTGTCTCGAGTGTAATGCTTCAGCGCGGCATCGCCAATCTTGCGTTTGCGACAAAATGGTCACCTTCTCCGTGCCTATCGCCGTACTGCACTCAGTCGCTCGCTCGAGGCCGCACACAGCTCCGGCGAGAGCGCAAGACACGGTAGGCAGTCGCTTGGCTAAGAAGTTGCCTTGCACCTAATTTGGCTATACTGAAAGTCAGTGACCCCATGGTAAGGACATGGAGCTTGCCACCCTTCCGGGGTGCGACCCGGTTAGCGGCCTGAACTCGCTATCGGACACGCGACTATGATCACAAAAAAGAACTAGCCGGCTTCTCTAAGGTTACCCGCGTGACGGCACTACTACTCGATCGAATTCATTTTGGCTTTACCATCGTCTATCACTATCTCTTCCCACAATTGACCATGGGCCTGGCCCTGCTAATCGTGGTGCTCAAGACCATAGCGCTTCGCCGCCAGGAGGAGCGCTACCAGCAAGCGGCTCGCTTTTGGTCCCGCATCTTTGCCATCAATTTTCTACTCGGCGTGGTCACGGGCATTCCCATGGAGTTTCAGTTTGGCACCAACTGGTCACATTTTGCACGGCTGACTGGCGGCGTAATTGGTCAGCCACTGGCCATGGAAGGTGTCTTCTCATTTTTCCTGGAATCAGCTTTCCTCGGTCTTTTCCTCTTTGGTGAGAAACGTTTGACTCCTCTGGCGCATTGGGCTTCCGCCTTCTTGGTTTTTGCCGGCTCTTGGATCTCCGGCTTCTTCATCATTGTCACCAATGCCTGGATGCAGCACCCGGTGGCTTTCCGGGTATTGGGAAACGGTATGTACGAAATCACAAGTTTCTGGAAGCTGTTGACCAATCCCTGGGCTCTCTTGCAATACGCGCACAATATGTCCGGTGCGGTGGTTACCGCCTCATTCGTGATGTGCGCGGTGGGCGCGTTCTATGTGCTGGAGGACCGATTCGCGGAATTCGGCAGAATCTTCCTCCGCGTAGGCGTGGTCGCCGGTCTGCTCTCCTGTATGACGCAGATCTTTCCTACGGGCGATCTGCATGGTCGCTATTTGGCAAAACACCAGCCTGCGGCCATGGCTGGCATGGAAGGTCTTTTCAACACGCAACACGGAGCAGGCATCATTCTGATGGGACAGCCCGATGAAGAGCAGCAGACTATCGACAATCCACTGGTGGTGAACAAGGTACTCAGTTTCCTGATCTACGGCGCGACCGAAGCGGAGGTGGCGGGACTCGACCAAATTCCTCGCGATCAGTGGCCAGAACCGCTGCCTTTGCTTTTTTACAGTTATCACATCATGGCGGGGCTGGGAACTTACTTTGGCTTGCTGATGGGGATAGCGGGTTTTCTGCTTTGGCGAGGAAAGCTCTTCACCGCGCGTTGGGCCTTATGGCCCTTGCTGTTGAGTTTTCCTCTGCCATATATCGCGAACACGGCAGGTTGGATGACCGCGGAAATCGGACGCCAGCCATGGTTGGTCTCTGGATTGATTCGCACCTCCCAGGGATATTCCAAACACGTTTCAGCGGGAAACAGCCTGTTTACGCTGCTGGGCTTTATGGGAATGTACAGCGTGCTTTCGCTGCTTTTCGTTCTTCTGGTCTACCGGGTTGTGGAAAAAGGACCGGAAACCCCCGAGTTCGCTGCGGCGAGCGCGCCGATTAC
>JAFAPG010000667.1 GCA_019247235.1 Acidobacteriota bacterium | reverse complement strand
ACGCTTAGGGTATGGATGGACCGCCCCAGGGCACGGGAGAGATCGCTTTTACTGATTTCTACATCCCATTCATGCGGCGTGCGGATGCAGTAATCATCATGATGCGGCCGTAGGTAAGGCACATGGAGGTTAGGTTCGAGTGCGCTTGCATCCTCAGTCTCTCCACCACAGTGTTGGTGGTAGTAGGTGGCGGCCGGTCGGCCTTCAAACCACAGCAACTCCCCCTCGGTCGCGGCGGCCGCGGCTTGCGCGGTTGGCGATGTATTTCCGAGTCGCAAGTCCTGGCAATGCGTGGTATCGCAAAAGTCGAATCCTTCTAGAGAATGACGCGAGCCGAAATGAACGGCATAGGTTCGCGCCGCTACGGCCATCGCTTTCAGAGCCTCAGCGGATCGAAAGGTCGCGCTCTCACCTTGTAAAACTGCAACCACGTATCGCTCAAGCGGCATGGTTAGCGTCAGCAGCAACCAATCATCCCGTGCTTCAATACGCAGGTCACCGAAGATTTCAAAGGGCGGAGAGTTCATGGCTCGGACGTGTGCCCGACCGCTGAGCAGAATGATCGAGGAGGTCTTTGGCCCGGCCACGACGGTTGAGCCGCGTGCCGCGATGTCCATCGGCTGATCGAGTCGCGTGGTTTCACAGCCATTACAGAGCTGAACGGACAAGGCCTCGGGCGTAACAGTAAGGTGAATCGGCGGATGCAGCCAGAATAGGCGTACCCTCACGGTCCTTTGCTGCGCGGCAGCCGAGACGTTGAGGATCATCAACAGTGTGAGAATCGAGAGTTTCATCTCCGGCTCTTGTACCAGGCCTGGAATATCTCACTGGCGAGGGGCGCGGCATCGGCAGGACCGGTTCCGCGTTCAAGAAACACGATCACGGCAATAGCCGGCCGGTCGGCCGGTGCATACCCGGCAAACCAGCCATTCGTCCATGCTCCCTGATCGCTGCGCGGAGTTCCGGTCTTTCCAGCGACTTTCATCCCAGGCATAGAAGCCAGCCGCGCCATCCCGTAGGTAGTGGCTGCCTCTAATCCTTCGAAAACTGGCCTTTCTGCTGCTGCGCTGGCATAAACAGCTGTTCGCCGCAGGGCTAGGCCACGATATGCCGACAGCATTTCAAGCGGCGTAACTTTCATATCCCCTTCTCCAACCGCTTGCAATTGTCGTTCCTCATCTGTCGGTGCGAGCCGAAGAAACCCGACCGCTTCCTGTGCTGCAAGGCCTGTAGGAGAGGCGAAACCCGCGCCGTGGAATGCAGCCTCAAGTTCCTCTGCACTCAGTCTTGAGCCGAACGTAACGAAGAAATCATTGCAGGAGTAAGCCAATGCCGAAACTGCCTGCAAGGGGCCCACCTGCGGGTGCGAGCAGGACAGATCGTGAGCGCCGACATGGCGTGTTCTGCTGCAAACCAAGGATTCCGTGGGAGCAAGCTTTTGCGCCCGCAATAAGGCAAGAAGGGTGAAGGGCTTGAACGTAGATCCTGGGCGGGCAAGACGTCGCGCGGCCACGTCCGGACGATAGCTAGCGACGAGATGGCCGGAGCCTACCTCGAGTACTACGGCGGTGCCGGAGCGACCGCTCATAATGCTAGAGAGTTCGGCAGCGAGGTCGGAGGCTTGACTGTTGACCGCGAGTATGAGAATCGCCGTTAAGCGAAGTGCCGGCACTAGAAGATTTTACAGGGCCAGCAGATCCCGCAGTCCTGGCGAACCGGCCGATCAACCTTTGTTCATGGTGAAGCTGCCGGACCCAGTGCACCCCGCCGTCGTTCCGGTGAGCGTCCAGTTACCGGTTACCGTATTGTTATTCACGGTGCCTTGTAGGGTTAATAGGTTATTTCCACCGTTCGGTGCCGATTGAATGCTCATCTGAAATCCGCCCGCGGTGACTCCGTTCATATTGCCGCTCAGAGTAAACCCCCCGGTTGCGGTCGAGCCGGAGGTAAAACAAGAATTGGCGGTTGTAAAGTTCAGGTTCGTAACGCTCAGATTGCTACCACCACTGGCGGCGAGAGTCACGCTAAAGTTGAAAACCGGCGAACTGTTACTTCCCCCGCTCATCAGGGCTGCCGTCCAATTGCCGTTGATTGTATTGTTCGAATTCGAACCACAAGCGGCGAGTAATAGAGCGAAGCCCACCAGGACGAGCGTCTGAATTCGTTGCATAAAACCTCCACTCCTGAAGATGAATGCCCGTAAGATGGCATGACCCGAAGCCTGGGAAATCGGGCTAATCCCGATGGCATCGGGAGACACACTCTAGGTGTGAACCCCGACGGCACGCCTTAGTTGTGCTTAGCGCGGAGTTTTTTCTTTGCTCTGGTTTCGACCGTATGGCATCGAACCCTCAGGAACCGAAGGCGTTCACCTGCTGGAGGTTGGACATCTGACATCCTCCCGTCACGTGGAGCCCAGTTCAACGATTAGCGAGTAAAACCTGAGAAGCCGCAAGCGCGATCTTGGAGCGTTCGAGGATCTCGCGTTGCTTTAGGGACTCGCAGTCTATTCTGCGACCTCGAGTGCCGGACGCCATGGCCAAGGCTAATGGGATGACCAACGGCTCGGGAATCTGCACGCTAGTCCTCAGCCTCCTGAGAGGCGCGTGGCCTGGGGCCGATGTAGCTCGCGGGTGTGGAATAAGCTATTCACTTTCCGTAGGAGCAGCTTCGATCTCGGTAATCGCGATCGCCTGTAATCCCGATCTTTCAAAAACACGTCCGCTCACGCGCACGTACTTGCCAACGAAAGGCATGAGCCTGTCGGTTTGCGACTTGTCGGGAATCGTGGCAGAGATCGGCATATACAGTCCGCCAGTCTTGGTGGCAATGATCAAGGGTGAGCCTGCTCGGGCGCACATCCGGGCACACTCATTTGCTGGCTTTAGCACATCCGGATGCCGCATCAAACAAGCCGCATCCCGCACGTATCCCATAATTACGGCTTCTTTGCCTCGGTTTTCTAGTTTTGGATCTTGGCCAAGCACGGCCGGGTTTAAAGCTGGCAGCAGGACAGCCATGGCGAGAACAAAACCGCACACCATCTGATTTTTTCGCATGCACCCTCGCAAAATAGTTCTGAGGCCAGTCTAGCTTCGCGCTGGCTAGATTGTTTCAGCTTCGGCCGAAGCATCGAATATTGTGCTCGGCTCGATTCAGGAGAGGCGAGAGTTTGCATTTTAGTGCGCACGGTGTTACCGTTATGGCGAACAAAAAGCGAATAAGTGGAATCCCTTGGAAATGACCTCCGCCCCAACGCTTAGGTCCGGTAGTTCCCCGGCCACGATCGATGGAATTCAGCAGATACTCGCGAGCTGGAAGGCCAGAGGTGAGCAGGACGAGGTGCTGACTTCAGTACGATACCTGCCTGCGCGCGAAGCAGATTTTCGCCCCATGCCGGAATGGGTAGACCCCAAGTTGGCGGGCGCTTACCGCGCTCGAGGAATCGGACAGCTGTATTCCCATCAAGCTGTGGCAGCGGAGCTCGTTCGCGAGGGAAAAAACGTCGTCGTAGTCACACCCACCGGTTCCGGCAAATCTATCTGTTACAACCTGCCCATCATTGATACCCTACTCGACAATCCCGACACAAGGGCGATCTATTTATTTCCCACCAAGGCACTGGCGCAGGACCAGCTGGCTGAATTGCAGGAGTTGGCCAATTCTCTCGACCCAGGCTTTGGCGTTTTCACCTATGACGGGGACACCCCGGGCGATGCTCGCAAGGCCATCCGGGACCGTAGCCGCATCGTTCTCACCAATCCTGACATGCTGCACAGCGGGATCCTTCCCCATCACACCAAGTGGATGCGGTTATTCGAAAACTTGCGCTACGTGGTGATCGATGAATTGCACACCTACCGCGGAGTGTTTGGCAGCCATTTGGCGAATGTTCTGCGGAGACTTCAACGTGTGGCTCGATTTTATGGGGCTACGCCGCACTTCATATGTTGCTCAGCAACCATTGGGAACGCCGACGAACTGGCCGAGCAGTTGCTGGAAAGCGAAGTCAAAGTCATCAACGAGAACGGCGCGCCGGCTGGGGAAAAGGTTTTCGTTTTTTATAATCCCCCCCTGGTCAATCGCCACCTGGGGATTCGCCGTAGTTACCTGAATGAATCCATGCACGTAACGCGCGACTTGTTGCGAAATCATTTGCAGACCATCGTATTCGTGAACAGCCGGCTGCATGCCGAAGTGCTTTTGACTCAGCTGCAAGACGGGCAACCAACGCCACTCGATCAAAGCCTAGGCATTCGCGCCTACCGGGCGGGATACTTGCCGGGAGAGCGGCGCGAGATTGAACGTGAATTGCGTGACGGTGAAATCCAGGCGGTAGTAAGCACGAACGCTCTTGAGCTCGGTATCGACATTGGCTCCCTCGACGCATGTGTCATGTCCGGATACGCGGGCTCGATTGCTTCTACTTGGCAACGAGTAGGCCGCGCGGGTCGGAGAAATAGCGCCTCTTGTGCTGTGCTCGTGGCCTCTTCTGCGCCGCTCGATCAATTCATCATCCATCATCCCGAGTATTTCTTCGATAGGTCTCCCGAACGTGCCCACA
>JAFAPG010000520.1 GCA_019247235.1 Acidobacteriota bacterium | reverse complement strand
GCGGCGGGGAAAATCTTGGCAAAGGATGTTGCGGATCAGGTGCCCAATCGCTGCGCGCTTGGGAAACTTCGACAAAGCCAGCCGGCAAGGTGAGCGAGGGATGACCGGTGAAGTTTGCGATGGTTAACATCTCATCGCGCAGTGAAGGAACCAGGAGCAGGTCGACTTGGGAAAACACGCGCGCCATTTCCTCGGCGACCTTTCGCCGAAATCGGTCCGCTTGCACCAAGTCGACGGCCGAAAGAAAGCGTGCCTGACGAAAAATGTTCGGCCACGCATCCGGTACTTGCACCTTCAGCTGATGCAAACCACCAGACAAAGTAAGATCCTCAAAAGATGCCGCCGCCTCAGCGAAAAGAATCAAATCGAGGCAATCGTAGGGCCAATCGGGAAGCGAAACTTCCACCGTTTCCATGTCAAGCGCGGAAACGGTTTGAAGTGCCTTCCGATCGATATCAGTGGCAGGACTCTCCTTCATCCAGCCCGGAAAATATCCCACGCGCAGTCCTTTTACGCCCTCCTGGGCATTGAAATCAAGTTTGCTAGAAACGCTCGCTCCGTCCCCGGCATCAGGCCCGGAGATTGCAGCTAAGACGAATAGAGCGTCTTCAACGCCGCGAGTCATAGGACCAACCTTGTCGAGCGACCAACATAAAGTCATGGCACCGGTGCGGGGCACCCGCCCGTAGGTCGGTCGCAGACCGGTAACCCCGCAACGCATGCTGGGACCAATGATGCTTCCGCCGGTCTCGCTGCCCATGGCAAATCCTACCAAGCCTGCAGCGGTGGCTGCTCCCGGGCCTGCGCTCGATCCCGAGGACCCCTCTTCTAGCAGCCAGGGATTCATAGTTTGTCCACCAAACCAAATGTCATTCAGTGCCAGCGCCCCTAAGCTCAACTTGGCCACAAGAACCGCTCCCGCCGCGTCGAGGCGTTTGACCACGACAGCATCTTCTCTGGGGATGCGATTTCGATATGGCTCAGCGCCATAGGTCGTGGGAATGCCGGCGGTATCGAAAAGATCTTTGGCGCCCCAGGGGATGCCATGAAGCGGCCCGCGATACCTGCCTGCCCCAATCTCTCGATCCGCTTCCTTCGCTTGGCGCAGAGCACGATCACGCGTCAGGGTAATCACACAGCGCAACTTGGGATCAAAGCGTTCGAGCCGCTCAAGATAAATGCGGGTGAGGCGCTCAGAACTGAGGCTACCTTGCTTGATCCAGCGCGCCAGATTGACCAGCGAAGCGAAGGCAATGTCTTCATCGCTTGCCGGAAGGGGCACTGGGTCGAGCTTGCTGCCGAGGAAGCGGTCCGCCTTGGCCCGCGGCGTCAGCCCGGGTAAAACCGGATCCCATCGGGTGGCTGGGGCCAGCCCTGCAGGCAGAGCGATTTTTCTCGGCCCCACGCGGCGCTCATACAGCGCGGCCATATTTTGCCGCCAACTGTTCGCCGCCAGACCACGCTCGCCATCGCCGAGCTCGACTTGTACCAGTTTCTCGGCCTCGGCAAAGGTGCCAGACGACACCTCGGGACCGACCTTGGGGCTGGTCCCAAAGGCCGGGGGTTCGCCTGGGGGTTGCTGGTTCGATTGGCCCTGGGCCAAGGTCGCGCGGCCGGCCACGAGCATTCCCAGGGAGGCATCGGCAAGAAATTTCCGTCGTGACTTCATCGACTCACGAAATTCTCTTGTCGTTGCCACTCACATGGAGACTCGACGTAAGAGCGGTCGAGCTCGGCGATAGTTTGACAACCGAGCAAGCGCAAAGTACGTTCCACGTCGGTACGCAGGATTTCGAGTGCCGTCCGAACTCCCGCCAGTCCGGCAGCGGCCAGCCCGTAGGCGTAAGCGCGGCCGATAAGCACGGCTCGTGCCCCTAGGGCAATGGCTTTGACAATATCGCTGCCCCGGCGTACACCGCCATCGAGGAGCACCTCGACCCGATCATCTAAGGCGGCTACGATTTCCGGCAGGGCACGAATGGTTGGGGAAACGCAGTCAAGCTGGCGACCTCCGTGGTTTGAAACCACCACTGCCGCAGCTCCTTCATCCGCCGCTCGGCGAGCGTCGTCGGCGATGAGAATGCCCTTGATCACAATGGGGCCATTCCAGCTTTGGCGAATCCATTCTAGATCCGCCCAGGTGACCGCCGAGCGCGCCAATCCGGCATTTACGTCCATCAAGGGCATTGGCCCCTGGCCGGGCACCACAATGTTTTCCAGTTTTGGCAGTCCCCCATCGAGCAAAAATCCACTGAGCCATGCCGGACGGGATAAGACCTGCGGCAAAAAGGGAATTTTTGCTAACAGGCTGGCCGACAGGAGCTCCTTCATCCCATTGCGAGGATCACGTTCGCGCAGGCCAGCGACCGCGGTATCGACCGTAATCACCAGAGCCGAGAAGCCGGCTTTACGAGCTCGCTCGATCGCCCCTTCGGCCGCCTCTCGACCGCCAATTAGATAAAGTTGATACCAAGCCGGGCCGGCAGTTGCGGCTTTGACGTTTTCTAGCTTGTGTCCAGAAATGGTGGACAAAATGTATCCCGTCCCGGCTTCGCCGGCGGCACGCGCAGCTGCGACTTCACCCCCAGGATGCATCAGCCGGCTGTAGCCAACCGGAGCAAGCATCGCGGGAAATGACAGCTGCTGGCCCAAAACCCGAACTGCTAAATCACATTCCCCAAATGCCACAGCTTGGCGCGGACGAAAAAGAACCTTTTCAAAAGCGCTACAATTTTCCCGCAGTGTTACTTCCGCATCAGCCCCGCCGTCTAAATAATCAAAGACAACCTTGGGTATCCGCTGCTCGGCGATTCGGCGCAGGTCCAAGATATTGACGACTTTTGAAGAAGACAGTTTGGCGGATGTTCCAAGCATGTAGCCCACTCGTTGCCTATGGATTCTACTTTGCTGCCGTTGGCCGTTTCATTTCGACGTCCAGAATGATGGTGATCTCGTCGCCTACCACAGCCGCGGCCCCGTTTACTCCGAACTCCTTACGATTTATTTTCGTGGTTGCTTCCGCCCCCATATGTGAGGTACCGCGCGGGTCATTCACGATTTCCGAGGGCCCTTCGACTTCAAGCGTTACTTCCTTCGAGACCCCGTGGATGGTCAGATCGCCTACCATTCTCAACTTGCCCGTCCCGACCACTTCCGTGCGTTTGGACTTGAATGTAATCGTCGGGTATTTGGCGACATCTAGGAAGTTTGGACTACGCAGGTCATTGTCGCGCATCTGCACTCTGGTATTCACGCTGGCGGCCTCAATGCTGACGTCGACCTGTGTCTTAGCCGGATCGGCGGGGTCGTAAAGCACCGTGCCGCTGGTCTTCTCAAAGACTCCACGCACGGTCGAGATGCCCATGTGGCGAACGGAAAATTGCGACGCGCTGTGAGCTGGGTCAATTTGCCAATTCTGGACTTGAGCGGCGCAACTGGCCGCGCTGGCCAGCATTGTCACGATAAGCACGGTTTTCATGAGATCGCAGTCCCTAGTAGAGAATCGCCCCACCACTGTTGGGCCTTTTGGATTATCAGGAAATCTGCTCCTCCCGTCAAAGCCTGCAGAAAGCAAAGCTCCAAGCCAGTGGGCGCGAGGAGCGGGAGGGCACTGCATCTAACAAAGCAGAGGAGTTAACTGATTCCGTAATTGCCACGGGCAATGACGTCATCGGCAATGTGCTGGTTAAGCACGATGACATTCAACGGCTCGCGCTTGGCTAATCTCCGCAGAATGGCCATCTGCGTTCGCAGCGTATCTCCTTCCGCCACAGCAGCAATGACCCTCCGCGCCGCCGATTCAATCCTCTCGAGAGCGCCTGCGAGATACACCCGAGTCATGGCGACGGGCAATCGAGCGCCAGCTTCGCCCTGACGGCGATGAATCTTGATTGCTCGTAACAGCGCGGTCTCCATGGCATAAGTCTCGATAACAATGTCGGCAATGGCGGCCATGATCTCCTGCTGTTCTTGGATACCCTGCATGTACTTCTGGGTAGCAGCACCGGCGACAAACAAACCCATCTTTTTCGCCGCCTCAACCAACCTCTGCTCTTCCCCCAGTGGGCCGGCGAGCTCGTCCGAGAGTGCCGGTCCAGAAAGCACCTCCTCCATCAATCGTCGGATGGCGGCCGGCAACGCCAGTTGCCCGCTTTGTGCCCGCTTAAGAAGAAAGCCAGTGATGATCAAGCGGTTAATTTCATTCGTGCCTTCAAAGATTCGGTTAATGCGAGCGTCACGGTAGGAGCGTTCGACCGTATACTCTTCCACAAAGCCATAACCGCCAAAAATTTGCACGCTTTCATCCACCACGTGATCGAGCATCTCCGATCCCCAGACCTTCAGAATCGAGCACTCGACAGCGTACTCTTCGATGGCTTTCAACCGTTGGGCGCCTGAGTTTTCCGTACTCTGATCCACCTCCTCGAGCGCCGTATCCATCAGGCCCACGGTGCGGTACACCAACGACTCCCCCACGAAAATCAAAGTCGCCATAGTTGCCAACTTCTCGCGTACCAAACCGAAATCGGCAATGACTTTGCCAAAAGCTTTCCTCTGTTTGGCGTAGGCAATCGCCTGCGCCAGCGAGTTTCGAGCCCCGCCTACACACATAGCCCCCAACTTGAAGCGTCCCAGGTTTAAAATGTTAAATGCAATCACGTGACCCCGACCTACTTCGCCGAGTAAATTTTCCCGCGGGACCTGACAATCGTTCAGAATGATGGGGCAAGTGGAAGAACCGCGAATTCCCATCTTGTGCTCCTCAGCCCCCACGGAGAATCCCGGAAAGGTACGTTCCACAAGAAAGGCGCTGAACTTATCTCCATCTAGTTTGGCAAACACCGTGAACAGGTCGGCGAATCCGGCGTTGGTAATCCACATCTTTTCCCCGTTCAGGCGATAGTGGCTGCCGTCGCTGGCTAGCGAGGCGCGTGCTCGGCAATTCAGCGCGTCCGATCCGGACGAGGCTTCTGACAGCGCATAGGCCCCCACCAATTCCCCACTCGAGAGCCGAGGCAAGTACTTCTTCTTCTGCTCCTCCGTGCCGAAATAGACAAGCGGCAAGGTGCCAATACCGGTGTGACCACCCCAAGTGGTGGCGAATCCGGCATACTTAGCCAGACGATCGGCGATGACCGCCGCGGCAACTTTGCCCATCTCTAAGCCGCCATAGGCTTCGGGAACCTCTACGGAACTTAATCCCAACTCTCCTGCTTTTTTCAACAACTCGCGGGAGATTGCCCAGTCTTTGTGCTCCATCTTTTCAATGTTAGGAATAATCTCGTTACGCGCAAATTCCTCGGCGGTTTGCGCGATCAGACGGTGCTGCTCGGTGAAATCTTCAGGGCTGAAGATCTCCTCAGCCGGTCGAGACTCAATCAAGAAACTTCCACCCGTAATCTTCGCTCTTGGGACCGCGGCAGCAGTAGACATCAGACCGCCTTTCTGTGCTGGGATGTTCGCTGGTACTGGTAATATTTTATTCCAGGCCCACTTACCCCGCCTGTCTCACGTCTCATGGCAGGAACCAAGTCGACAGTCCCCGCACCTAGAGAAGCGGAAAAGTAGCCGGAGACGCTCGGCCCAGTCCCGCTGATTGCGATTCGAAACCCTAAGGCGAGCCCTATCGACGAGTCTCGGACCCGAGTTCATCGGCTTAGGGCGTCCCGTACAACTGCCGATAGACGTTGGCATTGCGCATGATTGCCTGTACGTACTCGCGAGTTTCGGTAAAAGGAATGGATTCCACGAATTCTTGGACGTCGCGGTATTTGCCTACGCTCTGCCAGTCGCGCACCCGATCATCACCCGCGTTATAGGCGGCCAAGGCATACTCGAATCCCCCGAACTGATCGACCATGGACCTAAAATATCGCGTTCCCAGCTGGAGATTAATCGCAGGCGTAAATAGCTGGGGAGGAGAAAAATGCCGCAATTTGCTCTCTTTGGCGACGCCCTTTCCCACTCGGGGTAACAGCTGCATCAACCCCAATGCGTTTTTGTTGGACACCGCTCCAGGATTGAATTCCGAT
>JAFAPG010000765.1 GCA_019247235.1 Acidobacteriota bacterium | reverse complement strand
CAACTCATCGAGACTGTCATTGAGGGCCTGCATCTGTCCGGAGAGCTGGTCAACATGATTGGTGGTGTCGCTCTGCTGTTTCTGTAGCGTGGCTTGCATGGTCCCAATAGCAGCGGTTACTTTGTTGATGCTGTCGGTGTTCTGGTCCATTAAGTTCTTTAGAACACCCATCCGCTCATCAAGCGACTGTTTCATGGCCGTCATTTGGTCTTGCAACTGTTGCACTTGCGTCTGCAGCTCCACCAATTCCCGATTAACCGCCCAGGCCCGGGGGGTAGCAAGTAAGCCAGCGGTCAACACCAGCAAGAAAATACGGGTACATACGTTTTTCATATCAAATCCTAAGATGCGGAAAGGTTACTGTAAGTGCAACAGAAGCACTGCTCTAGGTCAAGTTTACTCCAGGGGAGGTCCATTGGTGAGCTTGATCCCCGAGTTAGGGCGTGAGCTCGTTTTGGCCTGAGCGCCGGGTGCGGCGCTCTTAAAGGGAGATCCGGCGCGGAGCAAAGAGCCTCATAGCGCAGTTTTTTGCAACCTTATTTGATGTCCTTCATGGGCATGAGCGAACCGTAGTCCCGGCCTGAAGGCTCGACGGCGCGAGCAACGATTCCCTCAAACGCTTCCCGCAATTCGGGGAACTTGGTCAGCAGCGCCTTCATTAAGGCCATATTCTCCTGAAAAGTTTGGCCGCTATTGGAGACATCGGCGACTTGATATCGGACTACCAGATCTAAGTCTTGGCCGACGGCCAGTGGGAAGACCGAGAGCAGCTTATAGGTCTTGCCGGCCGAAGAAGTTAAATCTGCCGTATTTCCGCCGCTGGGAAAATCGGACGGTTTTACCGATTGGACCTCATCGTACAGTTTGTCAGTCAGTTGGGTGTACATGAAAGGCACCGGCATGGCCAAATCGCGGCCTTCGATGAAATACAGCCATGCATTGTGGGTCTCGCCTTTGCTCTTGAATGCACGCGCGCGTTCGAGAAACCAATTGCTGTCATGGCCGGCGATTTGGGTGGGGCGCAGGAAGAAGCCGCCAACCTTCCAATCGCTTCCTTGCTGCTGCAGCACAAACGAGACGGTATAGCCGGATTTTGCGGTAGGCACATCCAAGGTAACGATTCCGTAGCTGCCTGGCGGTAGATTGGGAATCACAAACTCGGCGCTGTTGCTGGTTTGTCCGTTGGCGCCAAAGATACCACACAAGAATTCGCCCTTTGGCAGAGGCGCGCTTCCCTCGGCCTTGAGCAGGAACGGCGCCCGCGCGGTTGCGTGAGCACCGGTCAGATTGGCTTGGTTCTCGTGAATAGTGTTCTCGATGCCAGCGAAGTTGCTGGCCACTGCGGCGCTGGAATTCTGCTTCAATGACGCCGTATCTCCTTTTGCGACCATATCAAAGTACCGACTCGCGGTTGCGGTCAGCGCAGACCGTGTAGCGGCATCCATGTCCTCGGAGGTAAAGCAGGTCGTCTGAGCAGAGGAGACTTCGAATGGCAGGAAAACTAAAATCATCAACCCTAAAAAACGGATGGAATGTGAGCGATCGTAAGACACTTTCATGCAGGTCTTCTCCCCCAATACAGCGCAACTGCCGGACATCGCTCCGGCTCCCCGGGATTTAGATGCGAGTTCCTGATCTTTGGCGCTGAGTCGTCGCATCCTCTCGCCAAGAGTAACATTCCCGAGAAGCTGTTGAAACGCCGGTATTTGGGTGCGGTCAAAGTGCCCGTTTAAAGGCTTATGAAACCAACCAGTTCTCAATCTGTTTCATCAAATCAGCCGCTTACAAAGGTACTCTCGATGGCAAAAAGATTCGCTCTGGGAGTGGTATTGCTTGTTTCCATTGCGGTATTGGCAGGCTGCCATGGGCTGGTGAAAGGTGTCAGCAGCGTGAATGTAACGGTCGCGGGTGGGGGGACGGGTACAGTCACCAGTGCACCGGCTGGAATCAATTGCTCAAGTCCACCTGCCTCAGGCACATGCCAGGCGACCTTTCAAGGAGCCCCAGCCATAACCCTGACGGCGGCGCCGGCTGCTGGCTTTACTTTCGGAGGTTGGAGTGGCTGCGCGTCGGCCACCGGCATGAGTTGCGCGGTCTCAGGTGCAGCGAACGTAACGGCGACTTTTACCGCCAGCCTGCAGAGCATCAACCACATCATCTTCCTCGCGCAAGAGAATCGGTCTTTTGATAGCTATTTCGGCGCCTTAAGACATTATTGGGCACAGAATGGGATTGCTGACCAGAGCTTCGACGGATTGCCGCAGTTCAATCCAACTCCGGGTACCCCGCCCACGAACCCGGGCTGCGATCCCGCTACCTCGACCACCAACACCTGCGTGGTGGATACAGGGAGTCCGCAGGTGACGTCCTTTCACATGAACACGATGTGTGTTGAGAACCCTAGTCCGTCCTGGAATGAGTCCCACGTGTCCTGGGATGTAAACAACCCCGTCATGCCGCCGCCCCCAACCCTCGACGGATTTGTCGAAGCGGGAGCAAACGACGCCCGCCAGATCGTGCCCCCCTTCAATGACGTGGCTGGTCAGCGGGTAATGGGGTATTACGACGGCGGTGATTTGAACTACTACTACTTCCTGGCTTCGAGCTTTGCCACCTCCGACCGATGGTTTGCGCCAGTGATGACCCGCACCGCGCCCAACCGCGAATACTTGATTGCCGCAACATCCTACGGCTATGTCTATCCCATCGGCTCAAACGCCAATGATATGGCGTTGATTCCTTCCCCACCCATCTTTCAAGCGCTCGAGAGCGCGGGAATTAGCTGGAAGATTTATGTCAATCCAGCCGGCACCAATTGTGGTTCGAATCCTAGCTCCCAATGTCTTTACCAGTTCAGCTATATACAGAATTTTTCCTGGGGGCAGACGGTTCTAAACACGCCATCGCTGTTGCAGAAAATTGTGCCCATATCGCAATTTACGACCGATTCTCAGAATGGCACTTTGCCGCAAGTAGCTCAGATCGAACCCGCATCGAACTCGGGATTGGACGAGCATCCGGCGGACACCGACGTCAACCCCCCTTGTTGTAGCGTGCAAGCTGGCGCCAACTACGTCTCGGGGCTCATCAATTCGGTGATGAGCGGTCCCAGCTGGAAAGATTCGATTTTCATTCTGACCTTCGATGAGTCCGGCGGATTCTATGATCATGTTGCTCCCCAACCGGCGGTAAGTCCGGATGGGCGACCACCCCATGATTTCTTTCCTGGGGACACCTGTACCACCGCGGTCGGGCCTAACTGTGACTTCGTCTTCACCGGATATCGGGTGCCCATGATTGTCATGTCGCGCTATACCAAAAAGAACTACGTTTCGCACGTGATTGCTGACAACACCGCCATCCTCAAACTCATCGAAACGCGCTTCAAACTCTCCTCGCTTACCGCGCGCGATAAAGCCCAAATTGATATGAGCGCGGAATTCCTGGATTTTACGAACGTGCCTTGGAAGACCCCACCCACGCCGCCAACACAGGCCGTGGGCGGGCAGTGTTATCTCGATCACTTGCCGTGAAAAGCGTCGCTGAGCCCTCGCCCTTGGGGGCTCGTCTGTCGGCATCAGTTGCTCGCGAAGTATGGAAGTGCTCAGAACGAGGTTCCTATCAATCCGCTCGCTTACTCCGCGGCGGGTTTCGGCTTACCGGGCAAGCCGGCGGGGTTCTCATGCGTGCGCTCGCGGAATCGCCCTCTCATTCCCGTGCCCAGAGTGATGCTAGTTTCGCCAAACTTGTCGCGCACGCGGTCGACGGCTGAGAGCGCCTGTTCCCACTTGCCGCGGGTGTGATCTTCGAGAAAATCAGCCTGTACCGTTCGTGAAGCCAGCGACGAAGCCTGAACTCCGAGCAACCGTACCAGGCTCCCCTGTTGCCAGTTGCTTTCGAACAAGCGGTGAATGTGATGGAAAATTTCGTTATCCAATTGCGTAGGCTCATCAAGAGTGTGAGCCCGAGTGTGGGTGGTGAAATCCTTGTAGCGTAGTTTTAGCTGCAGGGTGCGTGCCCATAGTCTCTGTTCACGCAAACGCCTTCCAACCATTTCTGAAAGACGCATTAGAGTAGCATCGATCTGTTCCCTATCGCTGGTGTCGGAGTTGTAGGTGTGCTCATGGCTGATCGATTTCGGCCCCTCAACCTCCCCGATCTCTCCCTCGAACCAAGCTCCCGCGTCTTCGCCGCGAGCTTTGCCAGCCAACGCCAGGCCCCATTTTCCGAGATGTTGCTCGAGGAAGCCGTCCCCGTATCGGGCGAAATCTCCGACGTGGAGAATCCCTAGGGAGTGCAGTTTCTGCTCCGTAACTTTTCCTACGCCCGGAATGTCGCGCACATCGAGCGGTGCAAGCAGCCGCGCCTCCTGGCCGGGAAGGGCGTAGAACACACCGTGCGGCTTGGCCTTACCCGAACAGACCTTGGCAATCAAGCGTGAGGTGCCAATACCGATCGAACAGTTCAGTGCCGTATCGGCTTTGATCCTGGCATGCAGCTTGTGAGCGGCGAGCAGGGGCGGGCCGTGCAGGCGGTCGGTCCCGCTCATATCCAGATAGGCTTCGTCAATGGACACCATTTCAACCTGCGGAGTGAAACAACTCATGATCGCGAATACCTTCTCCGAGTACTGCCGGTAACGGTCGGGATGGCCATCCACGAAAACGGCTTGAGGGCACAATTTGTTGGCTGTCCTTAAAGGCATGGCGGAATGCACCCCGAATTTTCGTGCCTCGTAGGAAGCTGCCGAAACCACTCCCCGCTCGTGGCGCTGACCTCCCACCACGACAGGCTTGCCTTTCAGCGCTGGGTCGAACAGCTCTTCCACGGACACGAAGAACGCGTCCATATCCACGTGGAAGACGGTTCTTACAAGGTCCGGCATAGGCTCATTTACACCAGGATTGCTTGCGTGTGCTGCTGATGAACGCGCTCGTACACCCGGATGTATTCGCGGGCGGAAACCTTCCAGGAAAAATCTTTGCTCATACCATTACGCATCAGCCTTTGCCACGATGGAGGGTCGCGGTACACCTGAAGTGCCTGGTGAATGGTGCGCAGCAGCGCGTCACCGGTATACTCTTGAAACTTAAAGCCAGTACCTTTCTTGTTGCGCATATCCCAGGGATCGATGGTGTCATCGAGACCGCCGGTTGAGCGCACGATGGGGACGGTGCCATATTTGAGGCTGTAGATTTGGCTTAAACCGCAGGGTTCATAACGCGAGGGCATCAAAAACATATCCGCGCCGGCTTCAATCTTGTGAGCAAGCACATTATCGTAGGCGATGCGTACGGCAAATTTCTGCGGGACGCGACGAGCCAGGCGCAAAAACATTTCTTCGTACAATTTGTCTCCGCTACCTAAGACCGTGATCAACACCTCTTCGAGCGCGAGACGATCGATTATCTGTCCAATAAGATCAAAGCCCTTTTGCGCGGCGAAGCGAGAGACAATGGCGATGAGGGGAAGATTTGTATCGGCCGATGACATGCCAAAACTGGCAAGCAGATCTTCCTTGCACTGCTGTTTTCCGTTTAGATCTTCGTTATTGTAGTGGGCGGCGATGAATCTGTCGGTTTCCGGATTCCATTCCTCATAATCAACTCCGTTCAGGATGCCGGTGAGCTTTTGTGCTCGGTCCTTTAATACGCCTTCCAGGCCAAAGCCGAACTCAGTGGTTTGGATTTCCTGGCTGTACCGTCTGCTGACGGTGGTGATGAAATCGGAGCAAACCAGCGCTCCTTTGAGGAAGCTTACATTGCCAAAGAACTCCAGCTTAGTAATCGTGAACAGGTCCCAGGAAAGGGTGAGCAAGGGCAGTATCTCCGGAGGAAACAGGCCCTGATAGCCGATATTGTGAATGGTGAATACCGTCCCCGCTCCACGGAAGGCAGGATCTTCAAGATACTGTGTGCGCAAGAGCACTGGAACCAACGCACCTTGCCAATCATGACAGTGAAAGATGTCCGGCACGCCTAGAATCTTAGAGGCCTCGAGAACGGCGCGACAGAACAGAGCAAAGCGTTCCGCGTTATCGGGAAAATCTCCGGAGGAAGTTCCGTAGAGGCCGTCTCGATCAAAAAACGGCGGATAGTCGACAAAATAGAAGTGAACACCCGGATAACCAGCACCGGAGAGAATGGAAGCAAAGCGGTAGCGATCGTCGAAGGGAACGGTAATACTCTGGAGCACGGTGCGTTCTTGGGGAATGCGCGTCAGCCGATAGCGTGGCACATAGACACTGACCTCGTGGCCGGCTGCCGCCAAAGCGCGGGGCAGAGCCCCGATGACGTCAGCTAACCCACCGGTTTTAGAGAAAGGAACACATTCCGAGGCAACGAACGCGATGTGCATGACCGGGAAGCTCCGCCACTGGCACTGAGTCTCGTGCGCGCTATGATATGGCGAGACCCTGGCCTTCCGGTTAGGTAGTCTAATTGGCGGGATGAACGAGGGTCAATGTAAGGTGTTGCGTGCAGGCGAGCCGAAAAAAACCCAAACTCGGTCAGCACTTTCTTAAAGATACCTCGATCGCCATGCGCGCGATTGAAGCTCTGGGAGAGATCTCCGATAGCACCGTCCTTGAAATCGGCCCCGGTCGAGGCGCTTTGACGTCGACTCTGGTGAAGCGCGCTCGTCGGGTAATTGCGGTAGAGACCGATCGCGTCCTGGCAGCTCAGCTTCGCATGCATTTTTCTTTGCAATCCAATCTGGAGATTCTCGAGG
>JAFAPG010000168.1 GCA_019247235.1 Acidobacteriota bacterium | reverse complement strand
AGAGCCACTTCCGCAAAGGCACCACTAGGACCGAGGACGTTGACCCAATCGGCGGCAAACGAGGCCCCCGCGATGCCGGTGACCGCACACGCCGAGGCCAGCAGGTTCCGTGTCGTGTTAGCATTCGCCGATGTAAACAATAACGATAACAGAGCGGTATAGGTAGCCGCAGCAACGGCGAACAGGACCTCGCTGTATATGGCAATGCTCATCCCGATACTGCTAACGTGCTCCCTCTTGAAAAAGGACAACCCGCAAGGTGCGGAACAAAATGCGCAAGTCCAGAACAAAGCTTCTGTATTTGAGATAGTACAAATCATACTTTAACTTTAGGCGCGCGTCTTCGATCGATGCGCCATACGAGGCGTTGATCTGGGCCCACCCGGTAATCCCAGGCTTAATCGAATGACGCAGAGTGTATAGCGGGATCGCAGCTGCTAGCTGTTCAACAAAATAGGGCCGCTCCGGCCGAGGTCCGACCAGGCTCATGTTGCCACGCAGGACGTTCAGCAGCTGCGGCAGCTCGTCAATGCGTGCATAGCGGATAAATCGACCAACCCGCGTCACGCGCGGATCCCCGATCGTTGCCCACTGCGGGAGACCATCAGCCTCGGCGTTCGTATGCATACTGCGGAATTTATACAGCATAAAGCGGCGGCCTCCCAAGCCCACCCGCTCTTGCCGGTACATAATCGGCCCGCGGCTATCAATTTTGATGAGGACGGCAACAAGCAGCATTAGGGGTAGTGCGGCGAGCAACATTGACCCCGCGAGTAGGAGTTCGAACACGCGTCTCCTGATGCCGTAAAATCGTTCAAACTCAAGCCCGTTGCTGGCGATCTCTGCCCGTTGATCTGGGTCATCAATATCGACGTAGCCTCTTTGTGCCTCCCAGAAGCTGCTCTCCTTGAACACCTCTATGCCCTTGAGCTGACAGTCCAACAGCAACCCGCTGGGGAGCAGGTGCTGGTGCCCACTGGCGATGACAATGCCCGATATGCCATCCCGATTTAATTCTTGCGGCGACAGTGAGCTCGCTAGGTGTTCATGAGGAACATTCTCTCCGAGCCTAATTAGCCGTACGACCTCAATTCGCCTATTTGCCCCGGTCGCGATAAACGGGGAGAGTCGTTCTGTCTCTGAAGACAGAACCACAAGCCGGTGGGCTCGGCCCCGGAACGGTGAGGCCGTTACAAAGCCGCTCTGAGCTAGTGACACGAATTGCCCCCAGTCGTCGCATTGTACAAACATAGGACGTCCCCAACACGCCTGCTGGCCGGGCCGAGATAGGCCAGCAACGAGAGCGAGGACGCGGCAGCATCCTTCCATAAAATCCGACCAACTGACAAGCATTCAGAGTTAAGGAATGATTAAACATGGTTAATCACAGTTCCGGGTCCACAAGCTTAGCGCGGAGAAGTCGGCAATTAATTAATACAAAACGAAACAAAATTACTGTCGCTTCATAAGATTGGTTTTCTATATATGGTAGGCTATTGCAGAGAAAAGCCGATATCTCGCCGGTTCGCGACGCGTCGCTATCGCCGTCGGGCGGCGCGGTAAGAGAGTTAATTGGCCGTAAGCGATCTTGTTTTTAGGCAATGCCTTATGTTATCGGAAACTCCGAAACCGCTGCCGCTTTCAGGGACGTTAACGCGTGATGATCAAGGCCTGCACCGCCCTGGGGTGTTCAGCGAGAAGTGGGGTCTTCGGATTGGGCCCACTAGTAACTAGCGGGGGATGGGACACGCTGTGACTCGGCATACTCAATGCAGCCTGATAGTGGGACTGGTCCTTATGCTGGCCGCTTGCACCAGGGCGCCGAGCCTTGTCGGCGCACCTCCGATCCCAGAGCCGCAATACCTCATTGGACCCGGCGACGCGGTTAACGTCTTTATTTACCGTGTCCCCGAGCTGAGCGTCGAAGTACCGGTACGGCCGGATGGACTGATCTCGACCCCGCTGGTACCCGACACTGTGGCGCTCGGAAAGACACCGTCCCAGCTCGCAGCCGATATTGAGAACCGGCTGAAGAAGTACATCAAGGACCCCAACGTAACCATCATGGTGACAAGCTTTGCCGGTCCCCCCGACCTCCGGATCAGAGTGATCGGCGAAGTCGCGCAGCCGCTGGAGATGCCCTATCATGTCCAACTTTCGCTGCTCGATGTGATGATCGCGACAAAGGGGCTGACGAGGTTTGCGGCCGGAAACCGATCGGTCATCGTTCGTCGAGAACCAGGCGGTCCGAGAACTTACAATGTGCGACTTGATGATATGCTCAAGGACGGCGACGTATCGCAGAATGTGTCGATGCAGCCGGGCGATACGTTGTTTGTGCCGCAGTCATGGTTCTAGGCGGTTCTAGGCCGGGGTCATGGTTCTAGATGGCTAAGATGGATGTAATATGGATCGACTGTACGTTTTAATTCGTCAGGTTCTCGCATCCGCGTGGCGCCAGCGCTGGCTTCTTGTCGCTACAACGTGGGGCCTTTGCTTGATCGGCTGGGCTGGGGTGTACATGATTCCGGACAGCTACGAATCCGGAGCTCGGCTTTATGTCGATACCGACGCAGTCTTAACCCCTTTGCTGCACGGCCTCGCAATTGACACGGGCTCAACCAGTCAGATTGATTTGCTGCAACGAACGCTACTAAGCCGGCCTAATCTCGACAAGCTCATCAGCATCACCGACCTTAACGTGCAGGCCACGGATCCGCAGCGCCGCGAGCAGTTAATGCTGCGCCTCGGTCGGGACGTCAAGGTCGTTATGGAGGGGCATAACCTTTTCAGCATTAACTATCGCAGCCAAAACCCGCAGGAGGCGCGTAATGTTGTTGCCGGTCTCGTCAACATATTTCTGGAGAAGGCGACCGGATCGAGCCGGGCGGACATGGCAAACGCACAGAAGTTTCTAAATCAAGAGATTGCCGCTTACGAAACGCAATTGCGTGCCGCCGAACAGCGGCGGGTCGATTTCCGCCACAAATACGCCGACATCCTGCCCTTGGAAGGGAGTGGCGGGGAATCGCGCATTGATAGCGCACGAGGAGCAATTCAGGATCTTCAATTCAAGTTGAAGGATGCAACGGCTCACGTTACCGCATTGCAGAACGAGCTCCAGAAAACCCCTCCAATGATCACCGCCTCGCAGGATCCGGCGGCAGCGGCGGAATCCAGACTTGTCGAGTTGCGCTCCCGGTTCACCGATGACCATCCCGATGTGGTAATGACTCGCAAGCTGATTGCGACGTTACGAGCGTCCTCAAAACGGGGCGAGCCAGCACCACCAAGCTCGGGCGATACTAATCGAACCAGCGTGGCAAACCCGGCTTACGAACAGGTCAAGCTTCGGT
>JAFAPG010000137.1 GCA_019247235.1 Acidobacteriota bacterium | reverse complement strand
GGACACCAGTTCACCACGTACTTGCCGCGATAGATCAATCCTTCTTCATGAAGTCGAACAAACACCTCGCGCACGGCGCGTGAAAGATTGTCGTCCAAGGTGAAGTATTCTCGAGTCCAGTCGACCGAGACTCCCAGACGCCGCATCTGCTCCTGGATCGCTCCGCCATACTGTTTTTTCCACTCCCACACTCTGGCAATGAAACTTTCTCGCCCGAGCTGCGCGCGTTTCTTGCCTTCGCTTTCCAGTTGGCGCTCAACCATCAATTGGGTGGCGATTCCCGCATGGTCTGTGCCCGGGAGCCATAAAGCCACGGCTCCTCGCATCCGCTGCCAGCGAATCATGATGTCCATTTGCGTCTGATTCAGCATGTGGCCGATATGCAGGCGCCCAGTAACGTTCGGAGGAGGCAACAAAATGCTGAACACCAGGTGGGGATCGCCCGGATCAGGAGTAGAGACGGCGAAGAGATCTTCTTTTATCCAGTAATCGGCCCAACGCGCCTCAATGGCGTCAGGTTCATAAGTTTTTGGCAGCTCGCGAGGCATACGACATCTCTTGCACTGGAGGACGACAACCGTCGAATAATTAGTTTCGCTCCTGCTGGATTGACGGCGAGTACTTCTTCTGATCTTAAAGTGCAGGAGACCAGGGGTCAAACACCGGGAGAGGTGAGAACACGACAGGATTAAATATGCACTTATTAGATTAGTAAACAGGTTGCTTGAAGATGCGGAGCACGAACAAGGCTGGGCTGAGTGTCCGTTTCACCAAATCAATTGCCTGAGTTCACGCCGTCAAGAATTATCCTGGGCCTTTGCCTCACAAATAAACGTTCCTTACGAAAACGGCGTGGAATCGCGTCAATCTCCGCCTCTGCAGCCCCCTTTCTTTTGGCGAAATCAATAATCTCGTTCCTGACTCGAACAATTTCTGCCGGAACATTTTCTGTCCTCCGCAGCTTCCATGTGACGTTTGAGACGTGCTCACCTCCTCTACGTCTTAATGTTGCCGTGATGCGGTCTTCGCGAAACCTCAAGACTAGATCCCTGTTGGCGACAACGCGGCGTTTGGTCCTCCGTGCATCCATGTTGAACAGTCTTCTAAGCACATGATCGACAACCTCGTCCTCGTGTTTTTCGTCCATAATTCGGTCATATACGGCTCTGGATACGCGAATTGTCTTTGTGGAGGCCACGATTCTGCCACCTCCGTGATCACACAGTGATTACTTGGCTTTGGTGCTGGGAAACAATCTTAACATGTGGTCGTATGTACACTGATTTATCAATCATTTACATGCAGTCAAAAAATGTGGCATACGAATTTGATAAATAGCCGTCCTCAACCGGTATAAGAGAAAAGAGGGCCACTACTCGACCTCGATAATAAACGGGAGGCTAGGATGAATCAGCTGGAAGTCATTGAATTTCTTCTGAATTGGCTTAAAGCGCGGCTCGGTTCGCGGTTGACTCTTAAGGCGGATCATGTCGGTGTCGAGCGCGAAGAGCTCGCGCTCTACCTGGGGCCGAAACTGCCAAGAAAGGGACGGCAAAACCGGATTGCCGAGGTTGACATTATTGCAATCAACGAGACCTCAAAGTCGATAGAGTTCATCGTGGAGGTAGAACCTGATCCGACCCTAAAGAAGCTATTCGGAAATCTCATGCCGGTAGCCGTTGCTGATAACCATACGCCATCGAACCGTTTGGACGCTTACAAACTCGAAGGTGTGGTGTTTTTCTATCTCACCCTGTTAAGCCGTATGCCTAGTTCGAGCAAGAGCCTGCAATACCAGCTAATTGAGCCTGCGATCCGGCAGATATTCGCAATTCCTTCAAAGAAGTTTAGCGATGTCCGCCTATGTCACGGCAAGACTGTCGAAGAGATAATCTCGAAGTTCCAGAGCGCGATCGAAAACATTTATTTCCCGGTCGCAGAACTCGGAAACTAAGGTTGGAAATACTTGGCGGCACAGAACAAAGCGAGGAAATATGGATTTATCGAAATGGTAAACAGCTGGTTTCCGCGCCGTTTGTCCCGCGCGGCCGTGCAGCTGTCGCGGATTGGGCCGAATGATCCGGGCGATTTTTTTCGGTGAGAACAACATGGGATGGAATCTGCACCCCCGGCGAGGGCGGGACGTGAGGGGGTCTAAAAGAAAGTGAAGGTCACAGAAAGAGATACTTGCCCAAGATCGGCACGCCGATCAAAACTGCGATGCCACCCGTGAACGCAACTGCAAGCGGAGGATCGTTTCCTACTGGGAGTGGAAGGGAGCCACGCGCACTGGCATTCCCTCCGATGAATCCTGCTGACAAAGATCCCATAATAGCGAGCACGATGACGACGAGGTATCGAGCGTCGGCCGGAACCGGATGACCATACATGCTCATGACTAGTAGCACATGAAGACTAAAAGTGTGATCGCTCCGCAAAAGTTACCCAGCAAAATTACAAACTTCGATTGCAAGGCTGCGCTCGATCGACTGGGGTTAAGATCTTTTTTCGTCAACTGACTCTTGGCGCGTTCTAAAGCCTGGGTTTCTCATTGGCCGGCGACTCTCCGCGTTGAAGCGCGAGGGCCATTTGCTTAGCCAACAGATTATTGAGCAAATGTTCCATTTTCGAAACGTCTAAGCGCTGCTCCCTTTCTGCATCGTCGGCAGCTCCAAAGCTTTGTAATACGGGTCCTTGTTGTGGCCGATCAACTCTGGGACCGTTGTTACGCCGGGAATATAAACTTCCAGCTTGGCGCAGAGAACGTAGTACGATACCGCTCGCGTCGTCCTGCCGTTTCCGTTCACAAACGGGTGAATCCAATTGAGCCGCCACATCACATATGCCGCAAGGTGAAATGCACTGCGATCACCCCCAATGGTCGTTGACATAGTCACATAGATCGTCGGTGTGCATGGAAACTTCTTCGGCATGAAGGGGGTTGATGATTGCTGCCGTCGATCACCATCGGCACATCACTCCATCTACCGGCCTCAGGCTCAAGGTTCTTGATGGAACGTCGGTTCAGCTCTTGAATCGCCGATGGCCTTAAACGAAAACGCCTCAAATTCAGAGACTTGCGCGAGAATGCCTCAGCCTGATCTAGGCTGCGGCAAGAGATGCTATTTGCAAACCTTGTCAGGGCAAGCACAATTACCAGCACCCGAAAAGCCAACACTCCCCCGGTCATACTGGATAGCCTATGGATCACCTCTGCTCGAACGGAATCGCAGCCAAGCGTTCCGCCAGGATTGGCTTCCGGCCGTGATGCGGATAGTCAGCATGCGAGCTCCGTGACCTGACCTTGGATTAATAATTGGTTGTCCGTAATCGATTGATGAAACGATAGTTGCTAAGAAATGGCGAATTGCCCAAGAGGCCGTCAGGCCGAGCCAGACTTCCTGCGAACTTCAGACGAGGCGGAACCCGCGTAAAGTGACTTCCGAATGTTACTTATCGGCCATTGCACATATCTCCGGACAGGCTAATTATACGTTTATGAAGAACTCAGATCAGGCCGAGGGCAACCTTGATCGAATGGCAAGATTGGCAAGACCCACAACGGCACGCTCTACACGGTCAGACCGTTGGGTCGCGCGCGCTGAAATCGTTGCATCCTGGGGAGAGAAGGTCAGCAATCGAAAATACCGATCCTTTATCGAAATCGCCATGTCGACCGTTGATCGCATAATGGCAAAACCGAAAAAACCCTGGTATCGCAAATTGACGTTCCTTACCGACTTCTATGGCTAGCCCTGTATTGGCTGCATCGCCCGAGGCGAGCTAGGGCGGGATCAGAATCCGCTCGCTTGGGCCTATTGTGAAGTCCGATAGAGTGGCATTTTTTAAACATGAACAAAACCACGTTTTGTAGCTGATTGTAACTGTTGAGAATCTTAAGATCACTCACTGACAATCCTGCAGCTTTCCCGTCATCTCCTGAACTCCTGACAAGAGGACGTGGTCACCGGCAACTGCGACATCGGCCTATTCGGAAAATCCTTAACCGGCGACGATTTCTGCAGATACTTCTTCAGCAGTAGTGGCATGAACGGCCAAGCTGTTGGGTATGCAGATCACCACGAATGCTGGCAGTGCAGTGCGATGTACTTCGGAAGGTTCAGTTCACCTTAGTAGTCGGGGACTTTCTATACAGTCTATGCAGTACGAGGGCTGGGTGTTGACTCGACCATTCGAGTGCTTTAGCTTTTCCCTTCTTCAACTCTTTTGGCGTCAACTCCTTTTCCAATCGTTCCTTTTCCTGCTCAGCTTCGAGCAGGTCGGATGTAGACGCTAAGTAGATGAACTCATAGGCAGAAGTTCTATCTCGCTTGAGACCCTCTCCTTTCCAGTACATTTGTCCCAGCCGCAAGATCGCGAGCGCGCTTCCCTCGTTCGCAGCTTTGCGGAACCACTTTTCTGCAGTTGAGACATTCCGGTCCACTCCCCACCCGTTCATAAATAACTCGCCCATGCAGGCGGCTCCCGGAGCATAGCCCCGGTTCGCGGCCTTCTGGCAAAGATCATGAACTTCCGTATAGTTTGAAGTCTCCGTGAGCAGAAAGTTCGATAATTTAATCTGCATGGCCTCCGTGCCGTTTTCAGCTGCCTTGCGGTACCACTTGAGGACTTCACGGGCATTCTGGGGCAGATCATCCCCTCGCAGGTACATGTCGCCG
>JAFAPG010000127.1 GCA_019247235.1 Acidobacteriota bacterium | reverse complement strand
AGTCCACGTGAGTTAGTGAAGGCGCCCGAGGAGCGGGTTGCGCTCGGTCGCAATTTCCTGCACGCGGCCGAGCTCCAGTTCGCCCATCCCAACACTGGACGCCTGCTGCAGTTTGCGCGGCCGCTTCCCCTCGAGCTCGAGAAGTTCCTCGAGACTATCGTATCCGACGGTTCCGACGCCGGTTATAATGAGGAGCAATGAAATCGTGGTTGGGGGGTTCGTTTCTGGTTTGCGCCTGCGCCGTATGCCTCAGCTTCGGAGCGGGGAGCCAGAGCAAGGACGAACTGCCTTCGGCTCCTTCTGCCTCGACCCATCCAAAGACTGTCCCGGCAAAACCTAAGTCTGTTCCCGCACCTCGACAGGACGAGCAGCCCGGGTCCCCGCTTCCGGCGGCCCCAGACGACCTCCCGCCGTCCTCTGCGCCCACAAACTCAAGCGGCAGCCAGGATGTGCCGAGAACCGAGGGCATCGATGAAGGCGGAACTACGATTTATTCAACCGTCAATGAGGTCAGCGTGGTCTTCACCGTAACCGACAAGCACAACCACTACGTAAAGGACCTCAGGCGGACAGACTTTCGGGTACTCGATGACGACCGCGCCGTCGAAGACATTCGCAGTTTCCGGCGGGAGACCGATCTACCTCTGCAGGTTGGGCTCCTCATTGACGCCAGCAATTCCATTCGCGATCGCTTCAAATTTGAGCAAGAATCGGCCATTGAGTTCCTCAACCAGACCGTTCGACGGAAATACGATACCGCTTTCGTCGTGGGCTTCGATGTGGAGGCCGAGCTCACCCAGGATTTTACCGACGACACGGAAAAACTCGCCGAAGGGGTGCGCATGCTGCACCCAGGGAACGGGACGGCCCTGTTTGACGCTCTCTACTATGCCTGCCGCGATAAGCTTTTGAAGTCGCCTCAGTCCAGCTCAGTCCGCCGCGCCATCATTCTCGTGAGCGACGGCGACGACAATAGCAGCCACGTGACGCGCGAAGAGTCCATTGACATGGCACTGCGGGCTAATGTCATCGTTTATACCGTCAGCACGAACTTTCCCAGTGGAGGACGCGGAGACAAAATTCTGGAACGTATCGCAGATGCGACCGGAGGTCGTGCCTTTGAGCCCTTCCAGCTTTCCGAGGTAGCCAACGCCTTCGCTCAAATTCAAGACGATCTGCGTAGCCAATACGCCCTTTCGTATCGCCCCGCTGACTTCATGCACGATGGGCGATTTCGTAAGATCGCCATCACCGCCCTTCACAAGGGCTTGAAAGTTCGCAGCCGGAGTGGCTATTACGCTCCAGTTCAGTAACCAAACCGAACTGGAAAATCCCGCGGCCAGCTGGCCCGCCCCTGTAATCAGGTTTGGCTCCGTTCCGAGGACTAGTGGGTTTGACGCTTCCTTTGCCCCCTCTTTACACTCAGTGAGATAGGTGAAACGTGAGCGCGACCAGCACTGAAGCCGCTAGCAAACGCGAGATCGCAATCGAAGTTCCCGCAGAGGAAGTTTCGCGCGAGACCGATGTCCTGGTAGAGAAGTACCAGAAGCTTGCGCATATTCCTGGGTTCCGTCGCGGCCATGTTCCGCCTACGGTAATCCGTCAGCGGTTCGCGCAGGAGATCCGTAACGACGTCATCGATGCCTTGGTTCCCAAGTACTTTCGCAAAGAAACTGAACGTCTCGGGCTGGTTCCCATTTCGCAGCCGCGAGTTACAGATTTGCACTCCGATCAGGGCGAGGGCCTGCAATTTAAGGCCAGCTTCGATGTCATGCCTGAGATTAAGGTGGAGGGCTACAGAGAGTTGCGCGCGGAGCATCCGGGTGTCACCGTCCAGGACGAGGAGGTCGAAGAAGCTCTCGAGGCCCTACGAGAGCAGAAAGCAACCTTCTCTGCCGTCGAGGGCCGTTCGCTTACCGATGGCGATTATGCTCAGGTATCTCTGGATGGCATTCCCCACCCGGAGGAGCGGGGTGCTAAGCCGGTCCACATGGATGAAGTGCTGGTCGAAGTGGGTGGCAGCAACACTATGCCTGAATTTAGCGAGAACCTGCGCGACCGGAATCCTGGAGACGAGCGCAGCTTCGAGGTTCACTACCCCGAGGACTTCTCGGACCAGCGGCTGCGGGGAAAAACTTTTGCATACAAGATGAAAGTGAATGCGATTAAGCAAAAGAGCCTGCCAGAGCTGAATGACGACTTGGCCAAAGAGCTGGGCAAATTTTCCACCCTCACCGAAGTGCGCGAGACCTTGCGCCAGGGCATCGAACAGGATCGTCGCCGAGCCGCCGAGCGAGAGGCCAAGGACAAGCTGCTGGCGGAACTGATTCGGCGCAACGACTTTTCCGTTCCCGAGATTCTGGTAGAGAGGCAGATTGACCTTCGCTTGGAACGCGGGCTGCGCGCCTTAGTCTCCCAAGGCATGAGGTCGGAAGACATGAAGAAGTTAGATTTGGGACGCTTGCGGACCGGGCAACGGGAGCAGGCCGTGCAGGAAGTAAAGGGCAGTTTATTGCTCGAAAAGATCGCTGATGAGGAGAACATTACCGTCGGTGACGAGGAAATCGATCGCGAGATTGAAGCTCTGTCCAGGCAGACAAATCAGACGCCAGAGGCAATCCGCGCTCGTTTGACACGGGATGGAGCCCTCGATAGAATCCGGAATAGAATCCGCAGCGAAAAGGCCCTCGATTTCTTGTATCGTCTGTCCGCGTGAGCGGAGCGCTTTCAATCCCCTTCAGAAAACCCGGCTCCTCCGGGCAGGAGTGTGAGAAGTGAATGAGAAAGACGCGCGCATGATGCTGGTGCCCATGGTCATCGAACAGACTGGGCGGGGAGAGCGGGCTTATGACATCTACTCCCGTCTATTGCGGGACAACATTATCTTTATCGGTACGCCGATCGATGACAATATTGCCAATTTGGTAATCGCGCAGATGCTGTTCCTCGCGCAGGAAGACCCAGAAAAAGACATCCAGCTCTATATAAATTATCCTGGGGGGTCGATTACCGCCGGTATGGCAATTTACGACACCATGCAGTATGTCAAGAACGATGTGACTACAATATGTATCGGGCAGGCAGCGAGCATGGCAGCTCTGTTGCTCTCTGCCGGGGAGCAAAAGAAGCGGTTGGCGCTGCCCAATTCAAGAATTCTGATTCACCAGCCCTCGATGGGAGGGCTGTCCGGACAGGCAACCGACATTGACATCCATGCGCGCGAGATTCTGCGCATGCGGGAGATAACCAATCAGTTGCTGGCCAAGCACAGCGGCCAAAAGCTGGATAAGGTGGAAAAGGACGTTGAACGCGATTTCATTATGAACGCGCAGCAGGCGAAGGAATACGGAATCATTGACGATATCATCTACAAGACTCGATAAGTTGTATGATCGCCCTTCCGTAGACCAGCGTTTCGGAGGGCTCGGCGCTAAGATTTGGCTGGCCGGAAACAACCGTAGGCAACAGGGCGGCCGGGAGTCTAGAAGGAGTGCCGAGTGAAAAACAGAACTGGAAATGAAGAAATTCTTCGCTGCTCGTTCTGCCACAAGTCTCAGGACGCGGTCGCCAAGCTAATCTCCTCGCCCAGCGATTACCCACGAGCCTACATATGCGACGAATGCGTCGCCGTCTGCAATTCCATCCTCGAAGATGATCGTGCCGCAACCCCCGCGGCCAGTACCCCCAATCAGCTCCCTAAGCCGCAAGAGGTGAAGACCTTTTTGGACGAGTACGTCATTGGCCAGGAGCAGACCAAGAAGAAGCTAGCAGTGGCAGTCTACAACCACTATAAGCGGATCCACATGAATCGCCAGAGGACAGGCGATGGCATCGAGCTCTCCAAGTCCAACATTATGCTGATCGGTCCGACAGGGACCGGCAAGACCCTGTTGGCGCAAACCTTGGCGCGCATGCTGGATGTTCCCTTCGCTATCGTGGATGCAACTACGTTGACCGAGGCCGGCTATGTGGGCGAGGACGTCGAGAATATCATTTTGAAACTGCTCCAGGCTGCCGATGGTGATGTTGGCCGGGCCCAGACTGGCATTATCTACATCGATGAAGTCGACAAAATTGGCCGCAAGGATGAAAACCCTTCCATTACGCGAGATGTTTCGGGGGAGGGGGTGCAGCAGGCCTTGTTGAAGATTCTCGAAGGCACCATCGCCAATGTACCACCGCAGGGCGGACGCAAGCATCCTCATCAGGAATTCACTCCCGTCGACACCACCAACATTCTGTTCATTTGCGGGGGCGCCTTCGTCGGTTTGGACAAAATTATTGGTCGGCGTGCCGGCCGCAAAGCCTTAGGTTTCCGCGCGGAAGAAGAGCAGCCGCAGCCGGATGTGGCCGCCGAACGGAAGCGCAATTTTGAACTGCTCAGCGAAGTCCAACCTGAGGACCTGATCAAATTCGGCTTGATTCCCGAGTTTGTCGGTCGTTTACCGGTCGTGGGTGTACTTGAAGATCTGGATGAAACCACGCTGATCGAAATCCTCACTCGTCCTAAGAACGCGATCGTCAAGCAGTATCAACGCCTCTTCGAATTCGAGAACGTTCGCCTCAAGTTTAGCGATGATGCTCTTCGGGCCATCTCCCGGCAGGCCATGGTGCGCAAGGTGGGGGCGCGCGGCCTCAGGATGATTCTAGAAGAACTGATGCTCGACCTCATGTACCACCTGCCCAGCCAAAAGAAGGTGAAGGAATTTGAGGTCACCCGGGAAATGGTTGAAAAACGTAATGTTTCGCTTACTATGATGGAGAAGGCCGGATAGGCAAACTGGTTTGCACCCAGCCAGGCCTAAGCCCCGTCCGCTTAGAGGTCTGAACTGAGAAGTTGTTTTCGGGAGCATTCGTGACCACAGCCAAGGAAAAATTCGAGACCAGAAAATTACCCATGATGCCTATTCGGGACGTGGTGATCTTCCCCTACATGATGACTCCATTCGTCGTGGGGCGAGAGTCCAGTGTACGCGCTCTCGAAGAGGCGCTGGCCTCCGACAAGAAGATCTTCCTCGCCACGCAGCACGATGCCAGCGTGGATGAGCCGAAGGCCAGTGAAATCTATCAGGTCGGCACCGTGGTCAACATCGTGCAGAGTCTTAAGCTGCCTGATGGCAATATCAAGGTTCTGGTGGAAGGCATTGAGCGCGGCAAAGTCTTGCAGATCAGCGATGGCGAAGGGTATATGCAGGCCACGGTCCGGCTGGCTCGCTACGCAGTGGAGACCAATGCCCATGTTGAACAATCGATGCAGCGGGTCACGTCCCTGTTTGAACAGTATGTGAAGCTTTGTCAGTCGCTCAATTACGAGACCATGATCGCGGCTGTGCGCATGGAAGATCCGGCCAAGCTGACCGATACCATTGCCGCCAACCTGCAGCTTTCGATTGAAGAAAAGCAGGAATTGCTTGAGATCTTCGACCCGGCGGAGCGGCTCACTCGCATCGCCGACGTGTTGGATATCGAGATCGAGAAGCTCAACATGGACCGCACGATTCAGTCGCGGGTTAAGCGGCAAATGGAGCGGGCGCAAAAAGAGTACTATCTGAACGAAAAGATCAAAGCCATTCAGAAGGAGCTCGGCCGAGGAGAGAAGAGCGAATTTGACGAGCTGAAGAAGAAAATCGAAGCCGCTGGCATGCCAAAAGAGGTGCGCGATAAAGCCATTCAAGAGCTGAAGAAGCTCGAGGCCATGCCCCCGATGTCGGCCGAGTCGACCGTCTCCCGCAATTATCTGGACTGGCTACTGGCAGTTCCCTGGAAGAAGCGCTCGAAAGAGATCCGCAACATCTCCCGCGCGGAAAAGGTGCTCAACGAAGATCACTATGGTCTAGAGAAGATCAAAGAACGCATCCTTGAATTTCTCGCGGTTCGCCAACTGGTCAAAAACCCCAAGGGTTCGATTCTCTGCTTCGTGGGGCCTCCCGGAGTAGGCAAAACCTCGCTCGGCATGTCCATCGCTAAGGCCACAGGACGCAAATTCGTCCGCATGTCCCTTGGGGGGGTGCGCGACGAGGCCGAGATCCGCGGTCACCGCCGCACCTACATCGGCGCCCTACCCGGCCAGATCATTCAGATGATGAAGAAGGCGGGCACCAAAAACCCGGTATTCATGTTGGATGAAGTAGACAAGATGTCAATGGATTTTCGGGGAGATCCGTCCGCCGCATTGCTCGAGGTCCTTGATCCCGAGCACAATTACATGTTCGTCGATCATTACCTCGATGTTGAATACGATCTGTCGCAGGTCTTCTTCGTGGCTACAGCCAACGTTCTGCATACCATTCCTCCCGCCCTGCAGGACCGCATGGAAGTGCTACGCTTGCACGGATACACCGAGCCTGAGAAGGTGGAGATCGCTAAACAATTCCTGGTGAAAAAACAGATGGAACAGGCCGGGTTGAATGAGAAAAATGTCAAGTTTACCGACGAGGCGGTGATCACGTTGATTCGTCACTACACCCGGGAGGCCGGGGTGCGGAATCTGGAACGCGAGATTGGCAACGTTTGCCGCAAAATCGCCCGCAAGGTGGTCAAAGAAGGCCAGTCCTACAACGTCACGGCAACCTCGGAAAACGTCAACGATTTCTTAGGTGTGATCAAATTCCGCGACACCCTGGCTCACGAGAAGAGCGAAATCGGGCTGGTCACTGGACTCGCTTGGACCGAAGTCGGCGGCTCAATTCTTAGTACCGAAGCCACCGTGGTAGATGGCAAGGGCAAGTTGACATTGACGGGAAAACTGGGCGATGTAATGCAGGAGTCGGCGCATGCTGCCATGTCCTACATTCGTTCGCGCGCCCAACGGCTCGGTCTTACCCGTGATTTTTATCGCAATTTTGACATCCATGTACACGTGCCCGAAGGTGCCATTCCGAAAGACGGCCCCTCGGCGGGCATCACTATCGCAACCGCGATCGCGAGCGCTCTCAGCAAGGTTGCGGTGCGCCGGGACGTGGCCATGACTGGAGAAATCACACTGCGTGGCAAGGTTCTGCCCATCGGCGGACTAAAAGAAAAGCTGCTGGCCGCCCATCGTGCTGGATTGTTTGAAATTATCCTGCCCAAAGACAACGAGAAGGATCTAGCCGAAGTCCCGGAGAACCTGCGCAATGCCATGAAGCTGCACTTCGTAGAGACCATGGACCAAGTGCTGGCGATCGGACTGGAACAGGCTCTGCCAGTGGTCGAACTTTCGGGCGATGCCACCCAACCCCTGGCTCCTCCGCTGGGTAGCCCGGCCGCAGGTCCCTCGGCGCGTCAGTAGCGCCCAAACCTTTAGTCTCCTAGAGCGCCTCGAACTTCTCCGCCTGCCTCACCGCCTACACAACCACGTATTCGAAGAATACAATGAGTTGGCGTATGCTGCCGCGGCTTACCGTTCACGTAAAAGGCACAACCGGCCTGTTAATTGCGGCGTCGATCGTGCTGGTCGTATTGATCGCCTTTCCCGCCTATCGAGTTTTCTTCCTAATTAGCGTGGCAATCGGCATCCTGGTGGCAGGAATTCTCTACCTGCGTAATAAATACCATCCGATCAGAGAGAAGGACATCGAAAACAAACGACCTCTGGGCCTAGATTAGGGGCTCCGCACCGCTACAGTGCCATCGCGCCAAATCCAGCAAATTCCTCCTGATCTCGGTATTTGTGCAGTGAAGCACTTGTCTTCCGTCAATCCCGACTGGCCGCTCCGTAAATCCTGACGGTGCAGAGTTCAAGGCAACACTGTCCTCGCCGGCACACTCATGCCGGTTGCCGACGTACCGTATCTTTACGCAAGCCAGGGCGAGCTCACCGATCCGTGCTACGGATTGTTTACCTTCCGCATCAGCACTGGGCAGTCACAACAAGATGTATTCGTCAGTTTCCTGAACCGTGCGGTTCTCTTTTCTTCTTTCCGTACGGCTCTGCCGCTTAACCCTAGCAATACGTACGACTATCTCTACGGCGTCGCCTTGAAATAACGTGCCTCGGGTTGATCG
>JAFAPG010000105.1 GCA_019247235.1 Acidobacteriota bacterium | reverse complement strand
CCAGCAAAAGCCCCGCCAGGTTTGCACAGACGATCAGCAGAACAACGATCACTGCAAAGAACAGGGTACGCACCAGGGGACGCGCCTGCGCCACTGTATCTTCCTGCAGCGGCGTAACCACCGCGTGAATACGCAGGCTGCGCATGTAGGCCGGATAGTCGCGCATTGTTTGCCAGGCCACTCGCTCCGCATCGTTCTGCGCCTGCTCGACAGTAATGCCGGGCTTTAATCGCCCCACCATGCGAGAGTTCCACGACGCCGCGCTGCCCGCCGTAAATTCCTCTGGCTGCAGGCTGAGCGGAAGCCAAAGCTCGCTCTGGTTTACATGCCCAGGATTGAGCGGAAACTCGAAATCGCGGGGCATCACGCCGATCACGGTGTAAGCCTTGCGATAGAGAATGATCTTGCTCCCCAGTACGTTCGCATCGCCGTGGAAGCGGCTCCGCCACATGCGATAGCTCAACACCGCCACTTGCTGCTGTTCTTCATCTTCCTGTTGCGTGAACGTGCGCCCCAGCAGCGGTGGCACTCCGAGCGCGGCAAAGACCTCGCCGCTCATACGCGTCGCATTCACCGCCGCCGGATCGCCCGTGCCGGATAGTTCAAACAATCTTCCCCGATAACCACCCAGGTGGCTAAAGCTTTGCGTGTCACGCATGTAATTGCGGACGTCGGGAGCGGTTACGCTGGACTGAGCGCAAGACGCGCAATGCGAGCCTTCAAGCACATCTCCCAGGATAACCAGACGATCTGGGTCGGGGAACGGCAGCGGACGCAGCAGTACTCCCTCGACGATGGAAAAAATCGCCGTCGTCGCTCCGATACCCAACGCCAGCATCACGGTGGCCGTCACTGTAAATCCGGGAGACTTACGCAGTTGGCGGAAGGTATATCGAGTGTCTTGCAGAATCTGGCCCAACCCTTGAAACGCTCGCTCATCGCGATGCAGTTGCTTCGCCTGCTCGACACCTCCGTAGGCGATTCTGGCCGCCCGTCGTGCATCCTCAGGGGTCATGCCCTGGCGCAGATATTCGTCTTCCATCAATGCTAGATGCGCGGCTATTTCTCTTGCCAGGTCCGCCTCGACTTTGGTGTCGGTGAAAAGCAGATAAAACCTTAGAAAGATGCGTCTCAGGTGCTTCATGGCTAAGACTCCTCAAGCAAGAGCCGTTCCACCAGAGCCGACATTCTTCTCCACGTTTTTGTCTCCTCCCCTAAGGCTTTCTGTCCCGCCTTGGTGATTTCGTAGTATTTGGCTTCCCGGTTGCTCTCGGTCCTTCCCCAGGCTCCCTTAATCCACCCGTACTGCTCCAGCCGGACTAATGCTGGATAGAGAGTGCCCTGGTTGAGGTTGAGCAGCTGATCGGAGATCTGCTGGAGACGCGTGGCAATTTGATAAGCGTGTTGTGGGCCCATCGTCACGAGTGTGCGCAAAACGATGAGATCAAGTGTCCCCTGCAGCAGCTGGATTGATTCTTTTTCTTTATTAGGCATCCAAGTGGTCTCTCTAAAGAGAGACTACTACGCTTCACTTGCTTGTCAAGTGGACTTCATGCGAAATAACCCGTCGAGGAAGACCCCGGAGATGTCGGCTGTCGGGGGCCTTCGGAACCACACGACAATTGAAATCAGCCTCTCGCGTATCCACATGGTCTCCGGTTTGGTCCTGGAACGTATGTGGATGACAAAGGCAGTTCAGAGGATCGTAACGATTTGTCGTCTAGTCGGCTTTCGGAAACTAGCTTTTCCATTCTTCCTCGGCAATATCAGGGCGATGTACTTATGTGAGGAGACACTCCCGACCGATGCTTCCGGTTCTGAGCAAATTGTCGGCCATCCGGAAGCTGGACCACCCATGGTGTTGCGTATGAATATGTCAGCACTCTGGCAGAGACGTAAGATTTTTTTAGCAATCGCGAGACAGACTTAATCAATTGTGACATCGAGCGCTGGAATTCCTTTGCCGTGAAGGGCCCCCAGTTCACTTACCGTCATTCAATTTGCATAACTCCCGCGTCCGCCGCGCCAGCGGCTTGCTTCTGACGGCTTTTTCGAACGCGACGGCCCACACCCTTCACTCATCCTCAGCTATCGTTCTGGCGTCGTGTCCGAAAAAGCACTAGCGTCATTCAGACGTGAAAGAGTGTCTGCACGAAATCGCTTGAATCGGTCAGACTTTCTCGATTTGGCCCGCAGAGAATTGCCTTTGCCTTCAGTTCGTGCGCAGGGCGATCATAGGGTCGATCTTTGAAGCCTTTCGTGCCGGGACATACCCCGCCAGCAGCGCGACCATCCCCAATAGAGCCATCATCCCAGCAAACGTCAGCGGATCGCTTGGAGCCGTCTGGAAGAGAAGAGACGCAATGAGGCGCGCCAACCCCAGAGAAGCAATGATTCCAACTGCAATGCCAATCAGCGCGAGTTGCAACGTTTTCCAGATGACATCGAATTGCACCCACCACGGAGTCGCACCAAGAGCCATGCGGATGCCGATTTCCTGCGTCTGCCGGGTAACGGAGTAGGAAATCACACCATAAATTCCCAGCGCAGCCAGAAGGAGTCCAAGACATGCAAAGGTTCCGACCAGCAGAACAAAAAAACGTCTCGGAGAGGTCGCATGGTCTACCAGCGTCTGAACCGGCTGGAATTCCGTCATTGACTGCCCGGGGTTGATGTCGCGTAGAGTGCGCATCACGCTCATGGCCAATGTCGCGGGAGGCAACTTTGAACGCACAACCAAATAAGAACCCTCCGGACCAAACTGTTTCGTGGCGGGGAGGTACATTTGCGCTCCAGGGTTGTCTTCTGCACCCGTTTCGCGCACATCGGCAATCACCCCGATGACCTCGGCGTCCGCTCCGCCCGCTACGACTGTTCGGCCAATCGGATTCTGCCCCGGCCACACTTTCCGCGCGACCGTCTGGTTGATGACCACCACGGCGCGATTGTTCGAAATGTCATCCCAGCTGACATCGCGGCCCTCAATCAGGCGCATTCCCATCGCCTTCAGATAACCGGGGGAAACAATGTAAACGAACACCGGAAGGTTATTGAGGGCATCACCCTTTTGCTCGCCCTTTGCCGCAATTCCCCAACTCCGGTTGCGGCTCATCGGCAAATTGTCAGATATGCCAGCCGACTCAACTCCCGGAATCATCAGACTTCGGCTCGTGACTTCCTGCCAGATTGCTGCCCGTTTAGCCGCGTTTCCGCCATCGTCATAGTCCACACTGATGGCGGCTGCGTGACTTGGCTCGAAGCCCAGGTCGATGTCCAAGACGCGTAGAAAGCTCCGCAGCAGCAAGCCAGCTCCGACCAGCAGTACACACGCCACGGCCATTTCCGTTATGACCAGTGTCGAGCGCATGCGGTCATGTTCTCTGCTGTCGCTCAATCCGGGCCCGCCGTCCTTCAGTACTTCCTGCAGATTTCCGGTCGACATGCGGAGGCCCGGTGCTAATCCGAACAGAACTGCGGCTCCGATTGCGATCAGCAGCGTCCATTCCAGTACCATCCCATCCACGCGCACCATGGCGAGCAGCGGCAGCGAAATCGACCCCTGATGGGCGAGATACGAAAGCAGGACGTAAGCAAGCCCCAGCCCTAGCACTGCCCCGACCGTTGCCAAGACCAAGCTCTCCGTTAGCAATTGACGCACGAGCCGACTGCGTCCTGCTCCCAGTGCTCTGCGCATCGCAAATTCTTTACCGCGTGCTGAGGCCCGCGCCAGCAGAAGATTCGAGAGGTTCACGCAAACAATCAGCAGGATCAACCCAACGGCGCACCACAGCACGATAAGTGACCGCCGCAGTTTGCCGCTGACATACTCCTTGAGCCCAGTAAGCTGGCCGGTGTAGGGTCTTCCATATTCAGGATGCTTGTGAACGGCATAAAACTGCGGAAAGAGCAGGTCTGTCTCGCTCTGCGCTTGTCCCATGCTCACTCCCGGTTTCAGCCGTGCGACTAATGCCAGATCGTTTCCGTCCTCACGAAAATCATCCATGATGTATGGAACGAAGAGATCGACCTTAGCTCCCAGCGAAAAGACCGCGCCGAAGTCGAATGTCTCCGGCAACACACCCACAACAGTGACGGAACCATTGTTCAGGTCGACCTTATCGCTCAGGTCAACCGTTCGCCCAATAATGCTGCGATCGCCACTGAACTGACGTTTCCAGTACGGATAACTTAACAATGCAGCGGGCTGTGCGTGATGGACAAATTCCCCCGGCCGGAACATGCGCCCGAGTGCAGGCTCGACTGCCAGTGTTTCAAAGAACCCCTGCGCAACAAGCATGCCCGTAGCCGGCGTTGGCTGGCCGTTCCCGGAGAGCTTGAAATTGTTGGGTCCGGTGAAGGCGAAATAGCCGCTGACCGATTGAAAGGAACGGTTCTGCTGCTGGAAGTCCTGCGTTGCATCCGCGGTATAAGTCTTGCCGGATTCGCCACCTTGAGCATCCTTCTCGACGATGCGCACAAGCTGCTGCGCATCGCGAAACGGTAAAGGTCGCAGCAAAATGGTATTCACCACACTGAAGACGGCAATGTTTGCCCCAATACCGATCGCAAGGATCAGGACGGCCACTACCGTGAACTCCAAGTCGCGCCGCAACATGCGCAGGCCGAAGCGCAGATCTTGCCGTAGGACATCGACCCACGGCAGGGTGCGTGATTCGCGGTGCTGCTCAAGTGCCTGCTGTACTCCGCCAAATCGGACAAGTGCCTGACGCCGGGCTTCTTCCGCAGACAGACCACGCCGGAGATTTTCTTCCACGGCCATTTCGAGATGAGAAGCCATTTCTTCATTGACTTCGCGATCCAGCTGTTCGCTACGGAAGAAGGAGAGAACTCGGTTGACTGCCTCGCGGAGGGAATAACTCATCGCTCACCTCCTTCGCCATGCATGGCGAGAACTCGCCCCATCACTCCTACCAGCCGCTGCCAATGCGCAGTGTCCTTCACTAATTGCTTTTGACCGAGCTTTGTGATCGAGTAGAACTTTGCCTTGCGGTTGTTCTCAGAAGTACCCCATTTGGCGGCGATCCATCCGCGTTGCTGCAATCGCACTAACGATGCGTAAATCGTCCCCTGGTTCAACAGGACGTGATCCCCGCTCACCTGTTCAATACGGCGCGCAATGCCATAACCATGTAGCGGACCCAAAACCTCCAGCGTTTGCAGGACCATCACATCTAGCGTGCCCTGCAAAAGGTCGAGTTTCGATTGACCCATCTCGCCCTTCTGTGGTTATGCCACAGCAATATCTCATATCCAATGTGGTATTACCACAGGAAAATTGAGAAGATCTTCGACAACACTGCCGATATGTGTCCAGAGTCTTCAAAAACGGATGCCAGTTCGCGGATCGTCCGCAAAGCGGACACAGACCGACTCGCTCAGCCCGGGGGCTCTATTCCGATTCTGTCGTTGACGGCACCTTGGATGCGCTGCTTGCAGCCAAGATATCGCTCCGTTGTTTGTGTCGAGACGTGCCCAAGCAGAAACTGGATTTGTTCCAGTTCACCTCCGACCGCGTGGCAAAGCCGAGCACAAGTCCTGCGTAGGTCATGGGGTGCCAGTTTGTCGATCCCAGCTCTTGCGGCATATTCCCGCACCACATGCCATATGGCCTTTTCCGTAAGGCGCTCTCCCCGCGCCTTCCCATCTTGTGCACGCGACGAAACAGCTTACCCGATGTGAG
>JAFAPG010000096.1 GCA_019247235.1 Acidobacteriota bacterium | reverse complement strand
AACAACTTGTCATGCTTGACTGGACCTCCCACGGCAAAGCCGGACATCTTGCGCCAATCCTTCGGTTTGTACAGCATGGTCGTGAAGACGCCGGGAGCCGTCTGGGTTGTAAGGAGGGTGAATGGGTTGGTTGCTCCCCAATTGTTATCGCGATCGTAGAAGTACATTTCTCCGTGTAGGCTATTGGTGCCACTCTTGGTGACGGTATTAATTACCCCTCCTGCCGAGCGACCGTACTCAGCCGAGTAGTTGGAGGTGTTGACCTGGAATTCCTGGACCGCGGCCTTTGCGCTGGAGTAGCCAGCACGGGTGCGCCCGCGCTCCTCAGAGAAGAAGGCCTGGTTGTTATCGGCACCGTCAACGGTGTTGTTGTTGAGCAGCACACTCATACCGCGGAAGCTGACCAGACCGAAGCCGCTACCGTCGTTCACTACCGTGGGCGTAAGCAGAACGAAGTTCGACCAGCGTCCGCCGTTGATAGGAAGATTGCTGATCGCGGTATTGTTTAGAACCGAAGCAAAGTCATCCGAAGTGGTATTGATGATTGGTGCTTCAGCGCTGACGGCAACCGTCTCAGCCGTGCCACCGACCGTAAGCCGTGGAGATACCTCGGTCACGGTGCCCACATTGACGATTACCTGTTCGGCGTTGTAAGCAGCGAAGCCGCTGGCGCTCACGTTAACCGTGTAGACGGAAGGAGCGAGGCTTCCGGCGCGAAAGATGCCAGAGGCATCCGTCTTGGTGCTCTGCTGCGCGTTAGTAGCGGTGTTCGTTACTACGACCGTGGCATCAGGCACGACAGCGCCGCTATTATCGGTCACGGTACCGCTAATGGCCCCTCCCGTGGTTGACTGGCCGAAAGCAGCGGTACAGATCAACATGCAGGCAACGAGCGTCCACGCTGTACGATAAGCACTATCGAGGTAATGGCCGAATCCTGAAGGAGTTCGGCGAGAAGTCCGGCGCGTAAACATAGCCTTAAGCTCCTGATTTGCATTCTGTGCTTACACCGTGGCGCCGGTTCCGGTCTTCCAGCGCCAGCACCATCACCAGCACTCTAGATCTGTGCCTGGCCTTCAATGGGCGAGGACGCAAGGGCTTCACCGCACAATGAAAAACGAACGCGAGAACGAGACAAGAAATTAAAGCACACCTCAACGCTATCTTTCCATCAAAGGATCGTGAATAATTCGGGGATATTACCAGAACTTATTGGACTTATAAGTATCTAGACAACCGTGGGGTTGACCACGCGAACGGCGAGTCAGGAAGCTAAGGAACGTAACACTAATCTTCGGAGATGAAGTCAGCGGCATAGGGCGGCAGGACGCACGTTTATATAAGGACCATCTCGAGTCCTTGGTGGCCGAAGTGTCGGACAATGCCCGGGATGCTCGGGGCGACGGTTGCCCTCCTAGGAATGAAACGGCAACGGGAAAACTAGCCGGCTGGTCCCACGCGGAGAACTGGAGCTCCCAAAATTTTGCCTACACTTTTTAGGTGCGATGGCGATCGCAAAGAATGGCAAGGACGAACGAGCTGATCGTAAGGGTTTGAGGCTGGCTGTACCTCTGGGGGTGGCGGAACCAAGGGGAGAGTCCTCGGAGCATTCAAGTTTAGCAGTCCCTGGAGAGTAGCATTTCAAACTCAACGAAGACGCGTGGGTTAGGCCTCACAGGAGCAACGGACAAGTGATCAATCGTCGTGAGTTTCTGGCGCGAGCAGTGACAACAGGTGCCAGCATTACCGCCGCCCCCGACTCGCCCCTGACCTGGCCGGCAACCGCCCACCAGGTGCCCCGAGCAATGCGGGAAACCTTGCCTTCCCGGAAGGATTCCTTGGGGCATGGCAACGGCGTCGTATCAGGTGGAGGGCGCCTGGAACGAGGATGGTAAGGGCGAGTCGATTTGGTATCGCTGGACGCACACGCTTGGGAAGATTCGCGGTGCGGGAACTGGTGACACTGCCTGCGATCATTATCACGTCTACCCGCAGGATATCGCCATACTCAAGCGGCTGAACCAGAAAAGCTATCGCCTATCGATCTCCTGGGCACGGATTCAGCCTTCCGGTCGTGGTGCGGTCAATCAGAAAGGCCTCGATCACTATAAGCGGGTGATGGACGTCCTGCTCGAGGCCGGTATTCGTCCCTTCTGCACTCTTTATCACTGGGATTTGCCTCAGGCTTTGGAGGACTTGGGCGGCTGGCCAAATCGTGACCTAGTCGGTTACTTCGCCGAATACGCCGGAGTCTTGGCGAACAATCTTGGCGACCACATCCAATTGTGGGCGCCCTTCAATATGCCATGGACATTTACCAGTCTCGGGTATGGCACCGGCGTGTTCCCTCCGGCCGAGCAAAATACGCGGAATTCTCAAAGCCGCACACACCGTCAACCTGGCACAAGGAGAAGCCTTTCGATCGATCAAGGCCGCATCGTCGAAGGCGACGGTGGGGAGCGCTTACGGCATGAGCCCGGCATACCCGAAGACGATAGCGAAGCCGATAAAGCGGCCACAGCGCGCTACCACGCCATGAATAACCTCCTCTTTCTCGAGACAGCGGTGCGCGGGAGGTATCCGAATGCATTTGTGGGAGACATCCCATATGACATTTTGGCTTTCCGGGCAGGCGACGAGAAGATCATGCAGGTTCCGCTGGACTGGATTGGATTTCATTACTACACCCGGCTTTTGTTTCCGCTGCGGGATCAGCCGCACGCGGCGCGGGGGGTGACCTTGCGACGGAGACGCAAGACACAGGCGCGGCAACTATACGCAGTTCACCTCTGAGATGCCCACGGCAGGGCCGATCACGGATGGAGGCCTCGAGATTTGGCCACACGGCATCTATGACCTGTAATGCAGATCTCACGCGAGTACAACTTTCCTACAATCGAAATCACTGAGAGCGGATGTGGTTATCGGACTCACCCTACGACCGCGATGGAGGTCGTGTTCCTGATGCGCGGCGCATTGACTTCTTTCGATCGGAACTCGCAGACTTAGCCCGTGCGATCAAAGATGGCGCCAAGGTGCGCGCTTTCACGCTTGGAGCGCGCTCGATAACTTCGAGTGGAACGACGGCTATACGCAGCGGTACGGCCTCGTTTACGTCGACTTTCGCGATCAGAAGAGGCGTTAAAGATTCGGGTTTATGGTACGGACAAGTGGCCGCTTCGAACCGGTTAACCATCTAGTCTTGATTCGAGGTATCGGAATCAGTCGTTCCGCCCCGTCTCAGGGCACAGGCGCTGCTCCGGCGCGATTTTGGGCAAGGAAATCCGCAACAATCCATGCCGCTCCGGCGATGGCAAGATTTTCCACGTTTTCCGTCCAGTTGAACAGCTTGTGTGAGTCCAAAAGGACGATCGGCAGCCATACTAGAAGCCCAAATCCGACGAGCATTATGGTAAGCAGTCGACACGCGAGAAGCGCGCAGCGCCCAGAAAGCAGCGCGACGGCGGCAAGCCCAAACGCAACCGTGGTCGCAATCGCCCAAAACGACTGCGCGGGAAGAATCCATTTCGGAACCAAATTTTTCGTGATCGAAAAATAAACCACTTGCGCGGCGGTGAAGGAAATCACGCAAATCCCGAAGAAAATGTATCCGATGCGCGCCAGCCCGCGTGCTCGCTGATGACTCTTCGAGCTAGTCTCTCCAAGAACAACCAACGCCCCCGAGACCAAGGCGAATTCCTCAAAAAAATTGACCCAGCCGCCTTTAGCGATATGCGGCAGCGAGAGCAAGGCGAAGATGAGATAGATGATGCCCAGAAAGAGGGCGCCGGTTCGTCGTGTGGCTGCCCATAAAAGGGCGAGGCCTCCAAACAACTCGATGGCAGCAGCTATATACAAAAAAATCTGGGAATGAGGGACTTTGTCGAGCGGCATGATCTCCCGCCAGGCATTCAAGTCGCGCCAAGCGAAGGTGATTACGCCGGAAATGATGGCAGCGACTCCATAAATATAGCGGCCGAGGTAGATTTTGCTCATCTGTCTGATGAGCACGGTAGCTCACGTGCATTACGACTGACCACTCGCGCTCTGCAAGAGTTTGCCACGCGAAGCGGCAGTGATCAATATCCACTTGAACAAATCTTGATATTGCCAACATATCCGCTTTCAGAATCCTAACTTCGCCTTTTGGGGCGCCCTTTCGTTCAATCCCGATTAGCAGGGCGCTTTTTTCAGGCGAAAACCTACGTCACCAATTATCATTTTGCGAGACGAATGTCAGTCTCCGCCCTGA
>JAFAPG010000094.1 GCA_019247235.1 Acidobacteriota bacterium | reverse complement strand
TGTCCAGCCAGCCGTCATTGTCATAATCAATGAAGGCACAGCCACAACCGGTGGCTTCAACAATGTAATCCTTGGTCTCTGAGTTTCCATAGATAACCGGCGCGGTCAGTCCGGCGGCGGCTGAGACATCGGTAAAGTGTGCATTGAAGGCCCTCCCCGAAGGGGCAGGCTTGGCCTGCGGCTTTACCGAGCGGGGCGCCACTCCCTGTCCAAATAAACTAGACCAGGAGGCAAGTGCCGAGACGGTGAGGAAGCCGCGACGAGTGATACTCATAAGAACCAGAAGACCGGAATACTCCGCACGTTAGCCGGAAAGCTCAGATCGGCTGCCGCGTTCAGACGGGCATCTCCGCTCATAGTATTCTATTTGACGTTTGCGCTGCATATTAGCCGCCAAGAGGAAATGCTTGATGCAAAAACGTGATTTGGGGACCAGCGACCTACGCATTTCCGTCCTGGGCTTTGGCGCTTGGGCCATTGGCGGGGGCGGCTGGATGGGCAGTATGGGGCCACAGAATGAGGCCGACTCGATCCCCGCGATCCACGCGGCCCTCGATCACGGGATGAACTGGATCGATACGGCCGCGCTCTACGGATTGGGGCATTCAGAGGAAGTCATTGCACGCGCCCTTCAAGGAAGAAGCCCGCGTCCTTACGTTTTCACAAAATGCGAACGGGTATGGGACAGCGAAGGCAACATCGGAGCCTCACTCAAAGCCGACTCCATTCGTCGCGAGTGCGAAGCCAGCTTGCGCCGCCTGAGAGTCGACGTCATTGACCTCTATCAAATTCATTGGCCGGAGCCAGACGAGGATATCGAGGAGGGCTGGACGGAGATGGCCAGACTGCAGCAACAGGGCAAAGTACGCTACATAGGAGTGTCCAATTTTAGCGTCTCTCAGATGAAGCGGGCGCAGGCTATCGCTCCCATAACTTCCCTACAGCCGCCCTATTCGTTGGTGACGCGCCAAGTGGAAGCTGAAACCTTGCCCTATGCAGCGAAGGAAAATGTCGGCGTCATTATTTATTCTCCCATGTCCGCTGGTTTACTGACGGGAGAGATGACGAAAGAGCGAGTAGCTAATTTTGCTGGCGAGGACTGGCGAAGAAACTTGCCCAATTTTCACGAACCTAAACTTTCACGCAATCTGCGCCTGGTCGAACATCTGCGCGCAATCGGCAAGCGTCATGGACGTTCGCCGGGACAAGTCGCCATTGCCTGGACGCTCGCAAACCCTGCTGTGACTGGAGCTATCGTCGGATTTCGCAATCCTCAACAGGTCGAAGGCCTCGTGAGGACCGCCGACTTTCGACTGAGCCCCGAGGAGCTACAGGAAATTGGCACCGTGCTGAAGCAGGAAGCGGCGGCCTAGCGAGAATAGTTTAATGCCTGGTTTGCTCGGCTACCCAAGCTTCGACCTCTTGGTCCAGGATATCGAGCGGCAGGGGTCCATGATCAAGCACCGCGTCATGAAACCCACGCATATCGAATTTCTCTCCCAGCCGAGTTCGGGCTAGCTCCCTCAACCTCAGGATTTCCAACTGGCCGAGCTTATAGGCCAAGGCTTGGGCCGGCCAGGCGATGTAACGATCCACCTCGGTTTGAATGTTGGGTTCGTCCATGGCGGTATATTTGTGGAAATATTCGACCATCTGATCGCGAGACCAATGTTTGGCATGCACCCCGGTATCAACCACTAATCGAATATCGCGCCACATTTCATTCTCCAGCCGGCCATACTCACTGTAGGGGTCCTGATATTTGCCAACTTCTTTGCCCAATCGCTCCGCATAAAAGGCCCACCCTTCGACAAAAGCAGTGTAGCCGCCGAAGCGACGGAACGAAGGCAGATCGGTTAATTCCTGCGCCAGCGAAATCTGCAAATGATGCCCGGGGATCCCTTCATGATAAGCGATCGCTTCAACATTGAGCAGGAGCCTGTGTTCCGGATCGTACTCATTGACATTGATATGTCCCGGCCGGGATCGATCGGCCGTGCCCGAGCTGTAGTCTGCCGGTACGGCGTTCTTTGCCCGGGCCTCATCCATAGGAATGGCCACCAGTTTAGCTTGCGGTAGATGGCCGAACAGCTTCGTCAGTTCCGGGTCCATCTCGCGTACATATCGTGCATACAGCTCAAGGAGCTGTGCTCCGGAAGTGGCATATAGCTGACGATCGTTCTTAATATGTTCGTTGAAGCTGGTTAGCTGGTTAAAACCAAAGTTGTGTGCCACGGCGAGCATTTCGGACTCGGTCTCATGCAGCTGTTTGAGCCCAATTTCGTGAATCTGGTCTGGACTTAGATTGGTAGTAGTGAGGCGACGAATCGCGAACTGATAGCGAGCCTCGCCATCGGCAAGCGCCCAAATGCCTGGCTCAGTACGGCCGTGGGGCGCGTATTGTTGACTCATAAAAGCTGAAAATTCGCGATACTTGGGAATGATCTGATCGTTGATGACCGAGAGCGTCGCCTCACGAAGGCGTTGCTGCTCGTCCGCGGAGATTCCGGCGGGAAATTCTTTTAAGGGTTTATAGAACGGGCTGCTCTCTCCACTTTGACGCGCCACAGCGTCGGCCTGGGGAGCGACTTTTTCAAGCAAAAACTTCGGCGGCATCAAGCCATCTCGCATGCCCTGCCGCAGGTTCAGCATGGTTTGGTCGAATGCGCGGGGAATTTGGCGGAGACGGGCGAGATAGTGGTTGTAATCTCCCCCATTATCAAAGGGCGTGAGCGCGATGATCTCAAGAAATTCTAAGTGTGGTCCCGACATCTGATTCACGGAGATCTCCCAAGGCTTGAATCGTGCCTCTTCGATCTGCATGCGCAACTCACGCAGGAACAGTTCGCGGCTGAGCTGATCCTGCTCAGACAAGCCCCCAGGATCAATTTGTTGGCAGCGACCGAGAAATTTCCGAGCTTGTTCGACTTCGGCCTGAATGGCGTCGGGAGAGTTGTCGGTTAACCGATCATTGTAGCGGCGATCGCCGATGTCGGTCGCCAATTCAGGATGAACACGCAGCTCGTACTCCCACTGTTCATCGAACAAAGCATGTAGTTGTTGGCTGCGAGCCGCGGCTGAGTTGATAGCGTTTTCTTTTTGCCCAAGCCCTGAAAGCAGGCAGCACAATGCAACTAAGAGGGTTCTTTCCGTCATCCCGATTCACCTGAGTCTGGTACATCCCTAGGAACCGACGCCATGTCGGTGGGCGCTCTTACCCTTTTTTTCCGTTCATCTTCCAATACACGGCATAGCGGTTATCTATGATTTGATAGAGCGGCACAAGGGTCATCGACTGTGATTGGCCTTCGGCCCGAAATGTGAGTGGTTGTCTGCCCTCGGGTTCGACCCAAGCGGTTGGTCTCGCCGGGTCCACTTGAATGTCGGGGACTTTATATTCGTCCGTCGCCTTTGGTTCGGTATCGCCGTAAAGCATCTCTTTCGAGACCCGGTCGAAACGTCCGGCGAGCACCAGAGGGCCATACATCATCGCCTGTATGCTTGCCTCGTCGGGCATGGCCTCGACGTGTAGGCTCATGGGGACGCTCAGTTCGATTTTGTCGCCTGCCTTCCATTGACGATGAAGCATCAGATAACTGCTGGGGCTCGAAAACACGGGCAGCGCAGTTCCGTTAACTCGCACGCTCCCCCCCTGTGCCCAGTAAGGGACGCGAAGATTGATGGCGAGCTGGGTAGAGTTGGCGGCGGTGACAGTGATTGTCGTGGCTTGCTGCTCGGGGAACTTGGTCTCTTGCTTTAGCTGAAGCCCCTTCTCGGGCCATTCCAGATTGGAATCGATGTACAGATTGACGTAGACAGAGTCCTGATCGTGGAAGTAAATGGTGTCAGTAAGTTTGGCGTATTCTTCTGACCCGGTTCCAGTGCAGCACCAAAAGGCATCAAGGGGCTTCCCAAAGGTTTTCCAATATCCTGAAGCAAGCGGCAAGTAGTACATCATCGTGCCGTCGTCAGGATTAATCGTGCCCAGGCGGTGATTGAACATCAGCCGCTCGTAGTAATCCATGTATCGAGCCTCGGGGTTCCAGCCGAACAGGTGACGGGTAAGCTTCATCATATTGTAGGCGCAGCAATCCTCGGTCGTGTTCGTGCTTAGTTCGGCAGCGAGCTTACCCGGGTCCGTATTCCAGGACTCGTGATTGCTCGTACCTCCGGTGCAATAGCTGCGCTCGCTGACGACTTCTTCCCAGAAGTACTCAGCTATATCACGATAGCGGCGTTCTCCGGTCAGCTCATAGAGTCGCGCCGCGGCAATCACCTGCGGAATATGCGTGTTAACGTGCAGGCCTTTGAGTTCATCGCGATGAGCAGCCAAGGGATCAAAGAACCATTTTTTGTCAAAGCGTTTGGCGATGTGAAGGTAATAGGGCTTGCCGGTAACGGCGTAGAGGTTGGCCAGAGTTTCGCCCATGCCACCATATTCGGTCCCCAGGATGCGCTGCATGTGGTCGTAGCTGAACGAGCCGGTATAGTCGCCGACCCAGCCGGCCATCTTTTCGACCGTTTCGAGTGCTTGCTCGTTTCCCGTGTAGAGATACATGTCTAGGTGGCCGGCCATAATTTTGTGAATGGTATAGAAAGGTGCCCAGACGCGCTCGCGATTGCGCAGGCGATCGAAGAATTCAATGGGAAATGCGCTGAGATAACCGCCCGCGTTCAACGACTTTTGACACTTTGCGAGTTCGCTAACCACCAGGTCGCCATTTTTCTTGAGATCCTCATCGCCGCTGCTGGCATACATCAGGGCCACAGCGGAAAGGTAATGGCCTCCGGCGTAATGGCCCCGCAATTCGCAATCCGGTGCCTCCCATCCACCAAGGGGCTGAGCCGAGGAGGGAAGGCCGGCGTTGATGCAAAACGTGTGCAGAAGACGATCGGGAGGCAGAGTGTGAAGATATCGGCTATCGGCGGCCATCGCCTGGTGACAGGGACCTTGCCCCAAGCGCACCTGCTTCATGGGAAATGGTCGCACCTGCCAGGGAATTTTGTCACGCTCGACCGGCTTTCCACCCTTGCCGATCGCATCAACGACCGGGTCTTGGGCCAGAAGCGGCCTAGTTAAGAGAACTCCTCCTGCGACACCCAGGCGAGCGATGAAATTTCGGCGAGATAATGAGGAGAGATGCATGGCGGCTGCCTCCGATCGGCTTGGGGATTGAGTCGGATATTATATACATCATTATAGTCACATCGTCCGGGATGAGGGGGACTTCGCAGGTGCGAAAACAGTACCACGTCGTTTACAGACGTCGAATAGGAGGCCGGAAATGATTCCGGCCAGAAACAAAGCTGTCGCCAACGCAAGCACTCTTTATCGGCCTGAATCACGCTCCACGTAGTGACTGACCGAAGCGAAAAGTCTGAAAAAGGGTTGTTCCAAATAGCCAATTGTCAAGATGTTGGCGCGTGAGAATGTCATCCATCCCGTGTCGCATTGTCGGGCGTGCGCCGGGCAGGCTGGAATCCATTCATGGAACACGCGCCGCAGACCAGGAATTAAGGAAGCCGAAGCATCGTCGGTGCGCAGCAAAAAGCGTCCGCAAGCGGATGGGTGGGGCAACTCCAAGTGTCTTCCAACCAGAGGACGTCGCTCAAAGCTTTGAGGCGAGCGTCGAGCCTTTTCGGTTATCGAGGCCGTTCCCTTTGGTCGAGCCCTGAACGCTGGCAGAAGGCTTGACCCGCAGTGAAAGTGATGGCGAAGTTTTCAGGTCACAGTACTAGGTTGAGGCGCGTCGTTCTTGCAGAGCTTGCTTCAAAGACTGTCCCGCGTGCTGGATATGCTGACGTAATAGTTTGCAGGCTTCGCCCGCATCGCGATTGCGGCATAGATCAAGGAGTTCCTGATGTTCTTCGTTGGCGCGTTTGATCCCGTGAGTCAAATACAATTGCAATCGAGTGTAGCGTTCCCCACTATTATTAACGTTGCGGATAATGGCCATGATTCGGGGACGCTCGGCACGAGAATATAGGATGGAATGGAATTGCCAGTTCAGCCGGCCCCAAGAAAACAAATGATCTTCCTGACGCAGTTCGCTCTCATAGCGTCGCAGCACGACCTCGGCTTCCGCGAAGTCAGGTTCGGTCAGCCGCGGAATCGAGTGTTTTAGAATTTCGGGTTCGAGCAGAGCGCGGATGGTAAACAGCTCTTCAATATCAGTGGGGGCAAGGGCGGGAACAATTGCACCTCGATTGGGGACAATGGTGATCAATCCTTCGGCATCCAGTTGGCGGAGAGCTTCGCGTACAGGAATTCGGCTCACCTGGTATTGCATAGCAATGGCGTCTTGGCGGAGTTGGGCGCCCTCGGGTATCGCGCCCCGGATGATGTCCTCACGCAATTTGTCGGCTACCGCGGAAGTGAGCGATTGCCGGGGAATTGCACTCTCAGGTGTGGTACTTAGATTCATGAGGTCAAAGCCACCTATGAATTGATCGATGCCATCCTTTTTCTTCTTCTCTTCTTTCAGGAATATGCATCGACGCTTGGGTTGGGGGAGCGAGCAACTACTACAAACGAATCATATCGGTACGCTACTCGCTACGCAATCAGGTTCTGCCGGTCGCGCCCCCGCCAGCGGA
>JAFAPG010000836.1 GCA_019247235.1 Acidobacteriota bacterium | reverse complement strand
GATTTGACCCCCAACATGTCGGTGCAGGTTATTCGTACTCGCATACCTAACCACGCCTCGGCCGCAAACAGCAGTACGAGTGTCTCCCGCTATCTAGTGCGCTTCGAAAAGAACGGCCGGAGTCTTTGCCTTCAGCGGTTGGACTCTGGCTCGAAGTCTTCCCATGAATCGTATGCCCTCGAAACGGACCGGAACCTGGGCAGCACGTTTCGCAAGGAGGAATTTCTTCGTTTATTCTTTGAAGGGATAGAGGCCTCGCGAAATATGAAGCGTCCGGCGCTAATCCTCGGAGCGCATACGATTGGCGACTTGCGCAGCGCAACTGCCACGCTGCTCGACAATCCCAGCTGTAGCCAACTGAAAAACCGAAGAATAGACTGCATTGCATTTGTGGAGTTTGGTGCCGCGACCCCAATGCTTCGCGTTTATCTGAATGGTAGGCCCGACGAGGTCCCCCTGGGTACTCCAGTGGCGCGCCTGCTGGACGGATTAACGCGAGTCGACCGCGTTCGCGCGCTGGCGTCCATACGCATACAGCGTTTCTTTCGTGGAAGCTACCTAGACGTTAGTTTTCCGCGCAATGCGGAATTGATCCCCCGCATTCCAGTTTACGCAGGGGACAAGATTTCTTGGTGATAGATCTGCTACTGCCGGTTGAGAGCTGGGTTCAGAACAGCGCATCGATGTCAACCTTTCGAAGGGCGCCATTCGGGGGGCTGCCCTGATTGTCGTAAATGTGCAGTCCTCTGCAATACTGGTGCCGCTGTTTGCGGTTACACGAATACTGCTCCTTGGTCTTAACCGCGCTCCCACATAGCAACCAGGCTCCTCCCCAGAACTATGACAGACGGACCACGGGACGGTCATCATGGAATGACAAAGAGCCCTCCTGTATCGATCGCGCTCTCTTCCCCGAAGTGGTTTTATTATGCTCTTCTAGAGCCAATCTGGGGACTCCGATTTTGTTGAATATGGATCCTGGTTTAGCATCTGAAATTCAGGAATGCCAAGGAGCGGATGTGATAAGTCGAAGGCAATTTGTGTCCCGAGCTGGGGTCCTGCTGGCAGCGGCCTGTTCGAATCCCGCAGGAAGGCTTGTGGCGCAGGCAGCAGAACAAAATGGCGGCCCCTTGATTTCGGTCGACGCGGCTCGCACGACCGGTTCATTACCCCATTTCTGGGAGACAGCGGCGGGCTCGGACCGAACCGTGGTGGGTCTCCGGCAACAGTGGCGAGAGGATCTAGTGCGAGTGCACAGGGAGACGGGAATACAGTCGGTGCGTTGCCATGGATTGTTCAACGACGAGATGGGAATCGCGGCCAGCGGAGCAGGTAACTTCAACTTCCTGTACGTAGACCAGATCTATGATTTTATGCTCGACAACGGGGTGAGACCATTTGTGGAACTCAGTTTCATGCCCGAGGCCTTTGCCACCAGCGCCAACCGGATTTTTGCCTACAAGGGAAATGTTTCGCCGCCACGAAATTGGCAGGACTGGTATGACATGGTTCGAGCCTTCACGGAGCATTGCGTCAAGCGTTATGGCACCACAGAGGTACGCCGGTGGAAGTTTGAAGTGTGGAACGAACCCAACATTGATTTTTGGGCCGGTTCGCAGGAGCAGTACTTCGAGCTCTACAAGCAATCTGCGCTGGCGGTGAAGAAAACCGACTCAGAAATCCAAGTGGGTGGGCCGTCAACCGCTCAGTTGGATTGGATTCCTGAGCTGATTGAGTACTGCTCGGCCAATGGAGTCCCTATCGATTTCGTCAGCACGCATGTCTACCCAAACGATCCACAAAAGCATATCTTTGGCCGAGATCACTTATATAGCTTCGAAGAAGTGATTCCACGCGGCGTGGCACAGGTAAAACATCAGGTCGAAGCTTCCAAGATGCCGCACCTGCCCCTCTGGATCACGGAGTGGAGTTCGCAGAACCCGGCTTTCATTGCAGATACGATCAAAAACTGCATCGGACTCACCGAGGCTATGTCCTATTGGACCTTCAGCAATGTGTTTGAGGAGGGTGGCGTACCCAACGGAATTTTCAACAGCAGCTTCGGAATGCTGGATCAATGGGGTATCGCGCGTCCCGCATTGCATGCCTTCGTAATGCTGCACAAACTGGGTGAATCGTTACTGCAGGCCGATTCCGGGCCGGTGCTAGCGACGCGCCGCGTGGATTCCTCCATTGCCATCCTGCTCTGGAATTTGATTGCGGCGAGCGAAGGAGGTGCACTGGCAAACGGCAATCCAACCGGCGCGACTGCGGGCGCGAGCGGTTCGAAAGGACTGTTGAAGCGTTTCCGCCTGAGACTGGCGGGACTAGAAGGAAAGAGGACGGTTAAGGTGAGTCAGGTGAATGGGCTGAGAGGTACGGCAATTCCCAGGTGGCGTGAAATGGATAGCCCGAAATATCCGAGCGTTGAACAGATCGCCGAGCTGCGCAATGCCGCCGAGTTGCCGAAACCGGAAGTGCACCGGCTTGGCCCAGACCAAGCTCCTGAGTTTTCCATCGAAGTGCCGCCAAATGGTTTAGCGCTGCTCGAATTCGAGCACTAGAAAAATCGCCCATTGGGGAAAGCAGAGAATGCGGAGAAAATTTTGGATAGGAATAACGCTGGCTGGAGTGATCCCTATAGCATCGCTCGCACAAAAGGCGGACCTGAGTGGGACCTGGAACCTAAATCTTGCGAAGAGCAGTATGGCGGGGGCCCACCCTTGGCGCGATTATCGGCTGACAAAGGTGATTGAGCAGAAGGGCGATACCATCGCGATCACCAATATCTCGGTGAACGCGTCGATCGTGAACATCCCTT
>JAFAPG010000724.1 GCA_019247235.1 Acidobacteriota bacterium | reverse complement strand
TTGTAGAGAGCGAGGTGCTCCCCAGGGTTGAGGCAGAGGCGCACGTGAAACTCACCCACGATCCCGACGGCAGAGCATCCACAGGTGGAAGCTCCGGAGGGGCGTGCGCATTGATTATGGCCTGGTATCATCCCGAGCTTTACCATCGCGTCCTCAGCTACTCAGGAACATTTGTGAATCAGCAGTGGCCCTACAATCCCCAGACGCCGCACGGTGCATGGGAGTTCCACGAGCACCTCATCCCCAATAGCCCGCCGAAACCAATCCGAATCTGGCTGGAGGTCGGCGATCGCGATTTCCTGAATCCGAACGTGATGCGCGACGACATGCACGACTGGGTCGTGGCCAACGAACGCATGGCAAAGGGATTAGCCGCCAAGGGATATCACTACCAATTCGTATTCGCCCGAAATGCCGGACATGTCGATCGAGCAGTCAAACAGCAGACTCTTCGAGAAGCCCTTGAGTTCGTGTGGCAGGATTATCATCCTTCGCAGATGAGCAAATGAGCGCATCGAATTCGGTCAACCCCACGGCTCCCGCGCGTATATCACTCGGCTTTAACATCGTGCGCGGCCAGAGAGCGGGCGATCAGCGCCAGTCCACCGACCAATAAGATCAGCATGACCAAGCTGTTGAACAACGAGGTAGCACGGAAGTAAATGTGCATGTTCGCGATTATGCCCGCCAAAATAAATAGCGCCCCGCCACAGGTCAACAGCCAGCCCACCATGCTCTTGCCGTTCCAGAAGAGAATGGCGACGCCGAACAACATGGGAATCAGGGTAATCCCAAATGTGTTCGCGCCGTAAAAGCTCCAATAGGAACCGACAACGCTGACCTGATTAGCGATTAGATAGCCACCCACGCAGGCCATAATAAATCCCAGTAGGAACTCCCCAATTCCGCCTGGCGTGCCGCCCACATCGCGCAATGTTCGATTTTCCATCAGCTACCTCCCGTTAAGTCGCCCACCAGTGCACACGCAATCGCGAACGTCAGCCCTCGGGATTGGTTCGTGACACTGCCAACAACGCATTCGCCTGGCGAATGAGATCGGTCCGCTCCAGGTCGCGATACTTCGGTGGCAGCAAACTTTTGCTCGTGCATTCAAGAACCGCCACGAGATTCTGCAGATCAATTTCAGTTGGATAATAAGGCGGAATAAAATCCTCCAGCGCCGCTTTGACATCTTCAGTATCGACCGTAGCTTTTTTCTTGAGACAGCTTCGCATGTGACTACGAACTAACACCGCTTCGATATCGGCACCCGACAGACTTCCGGAATGTTGCAGAAAGAAGTTCTCGACCTCGGGGCTGACCGGGGGGATACCGATCTTACGCTGCATCGCCCGCAAAAGAGCCAGCCGTTCTTCGGTGGTCTCGGGATAGAACAGTGCAATATGCTCTTCCGCCCTGCCCTGTCGTTTAAGGTCAACGGGCAAAAGGTCGGGGCGACAGGTCAAAAGAAACCAGATAACTTTTCCACGCAGCTCCGTATTACCCATGAACTGGGCAATCTGCGCGAACACACGGTTGCTCACGCCGCTATCGCCGGAGCTGGAGCGATCGCCGAGCTGCGCGTCGGCTTCGTCAACGATCACCGCAATCGGAGACATGGCTTTGAGCAGGTTCAAGACTCGCTCCAGATTGCCTTCGGTTTGCCCCTGCCACATGCTGCGAAAGTTTTTGAGTGTAACCGCGGGAATGCCGACTTCCCCGGCGAAGCAGGTAGTGATAAAAGTCTTCCCCGTGCCAACCGGGCCGCAAATCACGTACCCCATGGGCAGCACATCGGTATTTCCCGCACGAATGGCGGCTGCGGCGTCCTGCAGTTTGCGTTTGGCCTGGTCGTTTCCGGCAACGTAGGACAGATCGTAGCGACTCTGAACAAACTCCAAAAGCCCACCTGATTCAGCTTCAATGAGTTGTTTCTTTTGCTCGGAGAGGATCTTTAGGGTTAGTGGCTGACGATTTTCAACCGCGTGTGAGATTAGCCCCTGCAGCTGAACTCGCTTAAGCCCAGCGCCCAGCTTGGCCAGCGTTTCCTCATCTACTTCCGAGCCGGGCGGCAGTTGGCGATTCTTGAGCTCTACTCGAATGAACTCTAGGCGTTCTGCATAATCGGGCAATGGAATTGAGAGCGACGAGACCCCGGGATGTTGAACAATACTCTGGTTAACTTCCACTTGGTTTTCAGAGACCAAGCAGATGGTCACATCGGCACCCAAGAAAACAGGATTGCGCGCCCAGCGCTTTAGGATAACCAACGAGTTGCGGTCTTCTGCTGACATGCCGGCGACATCGCCAGCGGGGATGATAGTTTCGGCAAAGTCGATGACCAGTCCGATCTTTTTCCCGTCCGCGATGCGCAATCTCAAGTAGTTGTCCAGCAGATTCAGGACGGCATCGGGGTTTCGCGGTATGCCCCCTTGTGCGTAATTAGTGCCATGAAAACTGTCGTAGCCCTCAAGGGCACGCCGAAAATCGGCTTGCGTTTCTGCCGAACCAAAGCCCAGGCCGCCGCGATCATAATGCAGAACCAGATCACGTCGACCGAAGATGGCAGTCGCAAGAAATTCCTCGATGGGGACGAACTCGGTGGCAACGCCCTCTCGCAGAGGCACAGAATCGCGAACGTTGCCGGACAGCACGAACAGGGCGAAAGAACGTGAATAGTACTTCTCCGAGAGCTCTCGCGCCCAGGCCGGCAGCGCATCCAAATAACTTTCCGATTTTGGAGAGCTTACCGGTATCAATTCGGAGTCCTCACGCGCGTGCTAAGCGGCGATGCGGAGCTCTCATCGAGCGACATCAAACCGTCGAGATCCGGTGACATGTCACTGAAGATTGCCTCCACCTGCTGCACCGTTTGTTCCGTTTGTTCTACATCACGCACAAGATTATCCAGCCTATCGCTTACCTGCTGAGGATCGCGCATGGTGACCGACTGATCGCGCACCAGCATCAGCACGTCTTCTACCGCGGCACATTGTGCGTCAACGACTTTGCGGTTTTCACAGATCTTTTCAAACTTCTCCTGTCGTTTGGTGAGGATCTCAATGCGTTTTTTGTTGATCTCTTGCACTTTGGGGGGATCAGAATTGAGCGTCTTTTGTAAGGCCACTATCTCGCGCTTGATGTCATTTGCATCGGTGCTTTTCATATACTGCTGTTGTTGTGCAGCCGCTAGCAGCAATCGGGCGTATCCATGCAACAGACCCTGGAGACGAGAGTCGATTTGCTGAAGAAAAATCTGCGAGGTCGAGGAAAATTGGGCGAAGTTCGCGCGAATGGAATTACACACTTGCGCAGAATGAATGTAGCGGCTCTGCATCTCTGGCGGCAAGCTACGCAGCATATCGCTCAATTGTTTTTGGTTTTGTTTTTGCTGCTCGGAAAACTTCCACGAGCGTACCAGCCGCTGGAAACGAAAGTTGTGTGGCACGACTGCCAGATACATCAGCTCCAGGCCGCCAGCAAGAATAATAGGTAAGAAGCTGCCGCTGACTAGGGCAAAAGCCCCTGCTCCCATAATGGCGATCCAGTTGTATTGCAGGTTGAAAGCCTCTTTGACGAAATTAATCCCCTCTTCTTTCTCCTGAGGCGTCGGCTGGTTTAGAAAGCCAGGGGAGACCATTTAGACACTCACCCGTACTTGCCCGTTGCCGGGAGCACGGCGCAGGCAACCGAGCACATAGTTCTGCAGTTCGTGGAATTCATTGCGTTGTTTTAGACTAAGATCGCGCGGTCGATCGAAAGGCACCTGAAGGTCCTCGACAATGGTCCCCGGATGCGCACTCATAATAAAAATTCTGTCGGCCAGAAAAATTGCCTCTTCCACATCGTGGGTAACAAATAAGATGGTGCTGGCCGTTTCCTCCCATACCCGCAATAGCAGTTGCTGCATTTCACCGCGCGTCTGTGCGTCGAGCGCACCGAAGGGCTCATCCATCAGGATCACCGAGGGTCGAAGGGCCAGGGTTCGAGCGATAGCCACGCGTTGCTGCATTCCTCCAGAAAGAGTATCCGGATAGGAGTGCTCAAACCCAGCGAGACCAACCGCCTGCAAAAGCTGTGACACTGCATCATTACGGCTCTGCGCGGAAACACCGTTGATTTTCAGCCCGTAACCTATGTTATCAGCCACGCTAAGCCAGGGAAATGAGGTGTATTTCTGAAATACCATGCCGCGATCTTTTCCCGGCCCATGCACCGGCTGATCATTGACCAGAATCTCTCCTGAGTCCGGGCGATCTAATCCCGCGATCAGGCGCAGCAGCGTTGATTTGCCACATCCGGAAGGACCGAGGAGCACGCGAAACTCCCCAATGTCGCGCCCCTCCTTCGAAAAGGCATCTTCGATTTCAAAGTTAATATTTTCTAAGGCATTGATAGGTTCGCCTTTCGGTGAAGCGAAACAACGGTGCACGTTTCTGACCGTGATCTTTGATCTCTTAGGCTCCACGCTTGGCCGCCTTTAAATGAGCATGAGCGCTCGGCACGGCTGCAGCTGCTCCGGAGAGCGCAGCAGTTGCCTGTCGCCAAGGGAACAGTTTTCTCTCCAGGAAGGTCAGCAGGAAGCGAAACAAGAATGCGGCAATGCCAATGGCAATGATGCCGGCATAGACCCGCTCGAAGTCGAGTACTTTGCGCGCGGCTTCAACCATGTACCCCACACCTTTGCGGGCGTTGACCATCTCGGCAAGAATTACGTAAGTCCAGCCAATATCGTAGAGAATGCGAAACGACGAGAAGATTGCCGGGAAAGAAGCACGGAACATGAGCCAAAGCGCATGCCGGCGCTTCGCTCCTAATGTGTAAGCCGTCTCAAGTAAGGCATTGTCAACCCGGTTGACTTCTTCAACCACCACGGCCAGGAGGTAAAAGAACATCCCAAACCACAGGAAAGCCACTTTCATGGTTTCATCCATGCCAAACAGGGCGATGAAGGCGGGCAGAAATGCCGTCAGCGGCATGGCCCGCATGGGTGCGGCCACCGGATTGATTAATTCGAATAACCAGCGGAAGCTGGCCATCAGAATACCCAGAGGAATGGCAATGACCGCGCACCAAAAAAAGGCCTGGGCGATGCGCCACCAGCTCTCGCCTACATTGCCAAGCAGGTCATACTCTGTCCACAGCTTTCCGAAGGCGCGCATTACCCCGAGCGGTTTGGGAAGCGAAAACGGCGGAAGTAACTCCCAATGGGTCAAACCGATCCATACCAGGATTACAATCATCCAGCTAAGAAAGCCCAGGCCCAGACGCACGCGAGGCGAGATCTCTTTTCGAATACTGAACAGCTCATTGAGATTCGCCATCGTTAACTCGCAGGATTGGCGTAAACTTTAATATCCGTTCGTCGGTTCTTTTCCCGTCCTTCGGCGCTTCCGTTATTTGCAATTGGCTTGTCCGGACCATTGCCGGCGGTTCGCAGCCGTGCACCCGGGAAGCCATATTTCTCAGTTAGGTAATCCCGCACGGCGTCGGCGCGTTGGTGCGAGAGCTGAATGTTGTAGGTGCGTGACCCGGTGGAATCGGTATTTCCTTCAATGTCGACCACCGTGTTCTCGTAAGCACGCATGGTGTTCGCCAGTTCATCTACGACGGCTCGGGAATCCAAACTCATGTGCGCAGAGTTCGGTTCAAAGTAAATGGACCGATGCTGTGTGGCGAGCGGCGTCGCTCCTTTCGCGGGTTCATGATATTCGATGGGTTGTTCGCTCGAAGCCGTGGAAAAGCTGTTGGCCAGCTTCTCGATGTAGCGGCGATCAATGCTGTCTTCGGGATTGTTGGTATGTTTAATGATACGTGCTTCCCGATACATATCCTGCGCCATTTGGAAGATGTTGTCGTAATCGGAATTTGAGCCCGCCTGCCCCATGAAAGAACGATTGTCGGCGTAGTCTGCCAGCTTAACCCCGCCGAGCATAGTTTTCGCTAAATCGGAGGGGATATTGAAGTCTTTCACCGCGCCGATCAGGTTATAGGCTCGCTCCGGCTGAGTTTTGATGAAATCGACACCTTCCAACCAGCCTTGCGCGAATTTCAATAAAGTCTGCGGGTGCTTGGCTGAAAAACTATCGCTGACAACGAGAATATCGGCGATCAATCGGTTTGCGATCCGGGTGTCATAGATCTTTTTGGATCCCGGTCGCTTGGTGACAGCGTCGCTCATGTCTGGATCCCAGGCAACGGCAGCATCGACCTTCTCCTGGGCGAACAGGGTTGCCGGTTCAATGCCATCCTTGGTGTGCACCGCCTTATTAAAGATTTCGTTGCGCTGATCGGTGCTCAGCCCGGAAGCTTTCAACCCGTTCCAGAGTAAGAAATGCGATGGAGTATAGGGAGCAAACGCAACCGTTTTGCCCGCCAAATCTTCAATGCTGTTAATGCCTTGCTTACCGATAACGCCGTCTGCCCCACGCGACCAGTCCACCATTAAAAATGTGTGTGATCCGAATCCTTTATCTTTAAATTGGGCGTAGTCTTTGGCGTAGACGTCAGCGGTGGTAAGCATTACATCGACGTTGTTGGTCGCCAGTGCAGCCGCACCCTCAGTCCAGTCATCGATGATTTTGAATGACACCTTCAAACCTTTTTTCCCGTAAATTGAGTCGGGCTGGGTATCCAGCCCACCGTTCGCAACCAGCCCTCCCACGCAGCCAACCCAAACATTGACTCGCACCCTCACCTCGGCGTCGTCGCTAGTCGAAGACGCGGGCAGCAAGAGGGGCTTAGAGGCGTCAACCGTTTCCCCGGCCGACGCCGCCTTTTGACCGCCAAATCCCAGGTTGATAATGCCGTAGCGGTTTAGGCTGTACCCCACCAGCAATGCACCTATAATGAAGATAAGAGCCCAACCGCCCCTTTCGATTTTCACCGCCATAGCCTTCCTCCCTTACCCTGCCGCTCATTTCGATAGGCACAGATATGAAGCGCTGGTTACGAACTGCGCTGCGGTTCTTTGGCACCAATCGTCTTCTCCGTCGGCGATGGGCCGACAGACGTTTGCGCTGGCGCCAATCCCATTTCAATCTTGAACTGCTTCACCAGTTCGCTAGCCTGAAGCTTTTCCGCCTCATCCTCGATCTTGATCTTCTGCTGGTCAACGTTACTCATCGCCATATCCATGCGCGCTTCATTGACCGCGGTCATTTCCTCGATCTTGCGCACCATTTCATCGTGGGTTTCGCTGATACCGGCGACCTCGAACTGTTCCATGGCGTCGGCCACCTTCTTTTGCCACTGGGCGCGTCGGTAATCGGCGATGGCATTCAGCGCCTGCTGCGTCTTGCGTTCTTTCTCGCGGATAAAGGCTTGTTTCACCGTCATGGCCTTATCGAAAGCGGCACGAGCAGTGGTAAGCTGCCCCTGGGTTCTGGCCAGAGCAGATTTGGTCTGCTCCAATTGCGCGGCAAAGCTACCCGCGAGATCGTCGCGGTTAGCCTGAATGGCCGCCTTGACCTTCGCAGTGAGACTCGCCACGTCGTCCTTGTACTTGGCTTCCTCCTTTTCCAGGAGAGTAACGTTAGCCTTGACCATGGCAATGCTCTCGTTCATACGTGGAACTTGATCGTTCATGTCCCGGATGTTTTGCTGCAGGATTAGCTCCGGGTCCTCAGCCACGGATATAAAGAACCCAACGAACGACCGTATCATCCTGGTGAATCTTTGCCACATAGAGTCCTCCTATTCAGGGCCGCTGCTCTGTCTTTGGTAGCCCCGGCTGAGCTTGAA
>JAFAPG010000686.1 GCA_019247235.1 Acidobacteriota bacterium | reverse complement strand
CCGAGTCAGCGTTCTGCTGCTGCTGGAACAGTTGGGGTATGTGAATATCCCGGTAGAGGTCACAAACATAAGTCTTCAGCGGCCCTGAGCGCCTGTCAGCCTCGTGTTCTATGTGCCTGGCTGAGATTTCGATGGTCCCGCGATGGTCTGAACATAATCTTTACCGGCGACGAGGCCTCGTGATCGGTTTCCGGTACCACCTCAAGAAATCAGGTGTTTTCAGGCAGCTTTCCTCGCAATCGGCAGCCATCACGCGCAGGGGTTCCCAGTCCACCGGCCAGGTCTACGTCCTGCGGGAGCGCCATGATGACTCGAATCGGGTTTCTCATGACGGGTTCCCCCGATCCTGACGTTCCCACTCGCGGTCGTCGGCGTCTTCCGATACCGAGTTGTCCTTTAGCCGCTAACAATAAACTCACTATCGCCGGCCAGCCCGGATACAACGTGACTGTTAGCTTCACGAGTGCTTCCTGTTCTGGACTACCACCTCTTAGGAGTTGTTCGTAGTCCAAGTTCGCTTATAGGAAACGGAACTACGACAGTGACCATTTCTACGACCGCTCCGTCGGCCCGGCTGCTGTCGTTCGGGTGGAGCGGTGTTGCTCTGCTGTGTGCAGGCATCGTCGTTCTGAAGATGCCCCGCCGACGTTTCTCCCCATTCGCCGTCTCTTGCGTGGCTATATTCGCCATTGCCATGGGAAGCACGGGCTGCGGAGGGGGTTCGGGCGGAAGCGGGGGAACTCGGCAAAATCCGGGAACGCCGCAGGGGAGCTACACAATCTCGGTGATCGCGACCACGAGCGATGGAGTAGTCTCACACGGAACGAGCTTTATACTTCAGTTGCAGTAACAGACGTATGGTCCCCTCATTTGTACTTGAGCTTACCTGGATGGATCTTGGGCTCGCAATGCATTGGTTAGTCGAGCTGGTCTCAATTGACTTTTACGTTCTCTGTAATGCTGATGGAGATAGCCGTCCATAGCGGCGAGCGATTATCGCAGAGTGCGAGTAGAACCAAAGCGTTTGCTTCCGGCCTCTCACCTCTTTAATACGAAATTACAATCGGGAGATTACCTTCAGCTGAACATTCCGTCCGTCGCGCTGTCCCCACAAAGTACTGATACCGGCCAGCGAGAGGCTGGTTTTCGAGCATCTAAAACGGCCAGGAACCAGATGGCGTACAGATATTGGGTACGGGCTCAGGGAAAGAAGGTTGGTTTTGAGGAGTGTACATTGCGCCATTCACGACTACTTAGGAGCGGAGCTGAAGATTGCCTACTCCGCTTGGCTTGGGGGACGACAACAGCATCTCATTGTGCTACAACGTTCGAGCTGCCCCGGCCTTATTGCGCCCGTCCAGGAGATCTCAAATGAGCTTACTCGATCAACTCGGAAATGTTCTGAAGCAGTATACTGGTGAGTCCCCACAAGACTCATCCAACGCCGCCCAGCATTTCGACCAAGTCGCGCAGGCGGCACCCCAAGGCCTGCTGGGCGAGGGGCTGTCAGCGCTATTCCGCTCAAACCAGACGCCTCCCTTCGGCAATCTAGTGAGTACGTTGTTCAGCCAGTCCAACCCTGATCAGAAGGCTGGTCTATTGAACCATTTGATGGCCTCGCTAGGTCCAGGCAACTTTGAGCAATTAGGTGGCGGAGTCCTGGGGAACCTGTTGGCGGGAGGACAAAAGCAGATTACGCCGCAGCAAGCTCAGAGTATTTCTCCGGCAACGGTCGAACAGATCGCCACCCATGCAGAGAAACGAGATCCATCGATCGTGGACAAGGCGGGCGACTTCTACGCGCAGCATCCAGCCTTGGTGAAGACGCTCGGCGGAGCTGCCCTTTCGATCGCACTAGCCAAAATGGCCGAACGCCAAAGGGCGGCTTGAGGCGGCAAAGCACAGATCGTGCTCGTCAATAGGAGCGGTTCGCTTTTACTGGTAAAAATCTGTTCTAGGAGGAACCGATGATTACGAAGAGATTCATTCCATCGCTCGCGCTTGTCGCCGTTTTCATTGCTGCTCAGCTTGTGGCACAAGCCCCGGCAGGAGCCCCGGCAGGAGCCACGGGCCTTTGCAATGACGGAACCTACTATACGGGCGCAAAGAAACAAGGCGCCTGCCATGGTCATAAGGGGGTCAAGGAGTGGTATGGAACGTCTGCCGTTAACAAGGCCGGCACGCCCGCTGCAAACGCCGGGTCGTCTGATTCCACTTCAGCTGGAAATTCCTCTTCAGGATCGTCGGCCACGACCTCTGCCGCGACACCAAAAGCCAGTGCCAAGACACCAGCGCCGGGCGGAAGTCCAGACAAAGTGTGGCTAAACACCGCGACCAATGTGTACCACTGCCCGGGAACCAGATATTATGGCACAACGAAGGCGGGCGCCTACATGTCTGAAGATGAAGCTAAGGCGAAGGGCGGACGCCCTGATCACGGCAAAGCTTGTAAGTGACTCACGCTGTTGCCGGAAGAATCCTTGCCGAATGCCAGGATATTTTGCCGCTTGTCTTCTTTCGGCAACAGAAGTCTCGAAGCATAGTTGCAGATAGTTCATGCGCGGTGGTCGCCGGTTACCAAATCGGCCTTGAATATCAATCGATGATAGGCAGTTTGGCCAGCGCCCACTCCCGGGCGTTGCGGAAGAATATTGGTACTCCCACTCGCTTGGCAATTCAAGGGCTAGGCTGGTTCTGGCTCCGGCGGCTAAGGACTAACAAGTTGCGTAGACAAACACAGGCAGTAACCCCGAGACTGAGTATTCCAGCAATGGCCCATGTGCTCCAGACGAAGCTCGCCTGGAGTGGAACCTTGTACTCGCCTTTAAAAAGCCAACGGAACGGACCTGGAGTTGTAAAGTAAAGATAGAGCGGCAAACAAAGCAGTGAGGCCGCAAAAGCGATCGCCGCAGCGATACGCGGATATAAGAAGGTCATCACCAGCCCTGCCAAGAACAACAACGTTCCCGTATCGCACATGCTAAGGACCGGACCTGTGACCCGACCTCCGCTAAACTCGGAAGCCCCGAGATCATCGGAGTATATTGAGGTCAATATTCCGCAGACCAGCAGACCGCGACCGGCCGTGAGCATTCTTAGCTTCTCGCTTGTATGTGTATCGGGAGTGAGGTTGGCACAAATGCTGATCCGGTGAAGGGGATTCAACCCTCACCCTGGTGTTACCGTTATTTGCCGGTAAATGCAGCTGGAAGGCAAGGCCAGAAAGCGAGCGCGGTAATCGCGGTGCTTCCCTGGAGATGATTCCGCTTTCCCTTAGTCTGGCGCGGTTGCGCTTGATTCCGTCTACTGTTCGAGCTTATCGAGCAGCGTCGCGAGAAGAATAAATTTACCCCGCCTAGCCGCCGGAGAATATCCCGTTCGGCCTCTAAAAAGGACGCGGACTGCGTGATAGCTGGATCAGCCGTGCGCAGCATCAGGCGAGCGCTTGGGAAAGCCGCGAAATCGAGGTTGATAGGCGGCGGCTAATGACGATGGCGGCGAAGGCGAGCGAGCGCGACCCCACAATACGCGGGGTTTTTGCAACTTGTCTCCCAGTCGCGGGAACAACTACGCGCGACCCGCGGAGCTCCTCAGCTTAAGCAATACTGAATGGGGAAGGTGAGTTCGTGTAGGTTCGGGTTGTTACTAGGACACAATTTGGAAAACACGACATAAAATTCTTTTCTCCTCATTGCACATGCGCACCCGAATCTCCCGGCGATAGAGTTGACGCGTAGCGCCAGAGTTTTCCGACATCCTAGGGGCGACAGAATGCCCGAAACGAGTCCATCGCCTGTGGGGGCGGGGTAACGCTGAGGCCACGAGGTGGCTAGTTGTGCTCTTGCTGTAGACCTCAAACTCTATGCGCACCTCGTTTTTCACCTTTACCGCGCCGCCGGCGACCGTAACGGGAGTCATGCCGAAATCCTTTTGGCGCAATTCCGCCGAACCATGATAATGGCCTTTTTCGCCTTCTCCGTTGACCTCGACTGCCCGCGTTTCTCCGTGAAGCGTTAGCTCGCCCCGAAGCGTCCACTTTCCTTGAGGTCGGCGCTCCACCTGCTTGGCCAGAAATCGAATCTCCCCGTATCGATCGCTATCGAGCACTTTCGGTCCCAGCATCGTGCTTTGGATTTCAGAGCGATCTTTCTCCGATGTCTCGGGATCGACGACACGCAAAGCGTGCGCGTCAATGGTCAGCTCGACGCTGCCACTTGTCTCATCGAATGTTCCTGCTTTGATGGGCGCACGAATTTCATGATCGTGACCGAAGGCAGAAAAGAGTCCGGCCCGGTAGACTCGCACGGTGAGAATTGAACGCTCGCGGTCGATTTCTACCGGCCCACTCGCGCTCAGTTGACCGCACCACAACGCGCAGCTAACCAGGACCACTCCCAGCAGGCGCAAGCTGGAATTGCGCCGCTTCCTCATTAAGGTAAGACTTAATCCAAGCATAGCTACTCTCGGGGCTAATTATGACAGGACTAGGCGGGGGGTGGGTATGGCGACGACAAGAAAGTCACAATGTGTTTGCAAATGCGAGATCTCCACGCCCGCCGCTCGCTTCCGTCTGGTCAGGGAAGCGCAAGCGAGTTGACGTTTTGCGCTCGCCTGCCGATCCTTGATCAGAAAGCGCGAGGAGCCGGTCAGTTCTCGCTGGTAGTCGGAGGAGTGGGCGGCTCGGGAGACTCGGCGGTAGAGGAAGCTTGCGGCACGACCGCTCCGCTGCGGATTTCGATGGTGCCGTGCTCGACAGTGAGTAGCATACGCGGCCCACCCCCGTTCACTGCCCCTGAAGCACTGGCCCGCTCGTCCCCGTTGTTAATCGTAAGCGCACTGAAATCGGATTGAATCTCACCATCACGTGCCTGCGCATTCACCTGAAAACCAGCCTTTTGCGGCACAAAAACCCGAATATCGCCTTTGCTGTTGGTCACCTCGAGGTTACCTATCTTCGTCAGGTGAATCTCCACGGCACCGTTTTCGTTCTGCAGGTGCGCGTCGTTGGTTACCCCATTTAGAACGATGTCTTTCGACCGGGTGTGCAGGCGGAACGGACCGCTGACGTTGCTGGCTTCAAGATCCCCGCGATCGAGGTTCAAGTACCCGTCCAAGCGGGCCAAATCCATTTCCGTACGGCTGGACCTAAAGCTTACGGGTTTCGCTATGCGCGACAG
>JAFAPG010000674.1 GCA_019247235.1 Acidobacteriota bacterium | reverse complement strand
TGCTAGTGCCCGAAATGGTTTGGCGAAGCCTACACCGTGGTCCAACCCGGCAACCTTGCCGGATGTGCGACCACATGTAACCTTTGCATAAAATGCGAATCACATTTAGGGTGATTCGAGCGCTGGTTGGAGTGATTTCATGGACTCCCGCATCACTGTTCGCAAATTCAATTCGATCAAGCGCCGAGAATTGCTCAAATTAATGCCCCTCGCGGCATTGGGAGCATTCGCCGTTCCTAAGCTGCGAGACCCGCTGCTAAAAGCGGGCCTGGGTTTTAGCGATTGGGTTTCGGGGGCAATGTTTCGCCCCGGTCATCTGGCGACCACATTTGCCGCCTCAGAACTCACGCCGTTTCATCAATTCCCCATTAACGATTACGATGTCGATGATCCCGGAGTTGACCTCGATCGCTGGACGCTGACCGTTACTGGCTCGGTGCGAAGGCCTGGAGAATACACCTTGGCACACATTCAGGCACTCCCCAAGGTTCGACAGAACACGCGCCACGTGTGTGTCGAAGGCTGGGATGTAATCGGGCGCTTCGGCGGTACCCGGCTTTCCGATTTTTTGAACAGCATCGGGGCAGATCCATCGGCCCGGTTCGTCTATGTCGAATGCGCAGACGACTACTACGAATCTCTGGACATGGCTACCGCTCTTCATCCCCAGACCTTGCTTTGCTACGAAATGTATGATCAGCCTCTGACCCGCGAGCACGGGGCTCCTCTGCGGCTTAGCATCCCTACCAAGGTGGGCTACAAGCAGGCCAAGTACCTCACTGATTTGAAGGTGACGAACGTGCTTGCGAGGGTGGGCTACTGGGAGGACCAAGGTTATTCGAGATTCTATGGGCTGTAGAGGCGAAAGGAATCAAAATGGCAGCGCCAGCAATTGCAAGTGAAGACCCCAAGACGGGCGAAGTTAGTGAGGCAGTGTACGAGCATCCCTTCATCGTCCGCTTATGCCATTGGGCAAATGCGATTTCCTTATTTGTGCTGGTCGGAAGTGGCCTGCAAATCTTCCGCGCCTTCCCTAGTTTTGGAGGCAAAATCCCGGAAAGAGTGCTTGTCAACTGGCCCAAATCTCTTGCCATCGGTGGTTGGCTGGGCGGCGCGCTGCAATGGCATCTTACCTTCATGTGGATCTACGTGGCCAGCGGGCTGGTTTATCTCGGTTACCAGATTTTTAGCGGCAACTACAAGCAAATTTTATTTGTGTTGCGAGACATCCCAGGTATTTGGCCGATGGTTCGTCACTACTTTTTCTTTGGCCCCAAGCCTTCGCTTAAGGAAACCTACAATTCTCTGCAGAAACATGCCTATACCTCGGTAATTATTCTAGGCGTTTTATCCGTGGCAACCGGCCTCGCCATCTGGAAGCCTATTCAGTTCTCCTGGCTCGCTTGGATCATGGGGGGCTTTCATTACGCGCGCTTGTGGCATTTCGTGATTATGCTAGCGATGCTTGCATTTTTGTTTGGCCACCTAGTGATGGTCGTGCTGCACGGCTGGAATAATTTCATGTCGATGCTAACAGGCTGGAAAAAGAATCCGGAATACGTCGTAAAGTAACTACGACCAGTGAAGTGCACTTACGATCGCGGTAGTGAGGACGAATGGCTGTAGGAGTCGGTCCACTGGAGAATCCAGCGCATCAACTTCAGGAACAACGGCTCATCCAGCGTATCCGGGATGGCGAGCACGATGCTTTTTATGAGCTGATTCGGCCTTACGAGCGACGCGTTTATGCCGCCGTGTTCGCTATCCTTCGCAATCCAGCCGACGCCGATGACTGCGCCCAAGAAGCTGTGCTCAAAGCATTCAAGAACATTCGGCAGTTTCGGTCCGAAGCGAAGTTTAGTACCTGGCTCATTCAGATCGCCATCAATGAGGCACGTATGCGAAGACGTAAGGATCGCGCTGATCTCATGGAGCCGCTGCACAATGAAAGAGGCGACGAGGGCACTTATACGCCACGCGATTTTGCCGACTGGCGAGAGATCCCCTCAGAAGTGCTCGAACGCAAGGAAATTCGGGAAAAGCTGGCGGAAGCCCTCGCTTCGCTCGGCCAGATCTACCGGGAAGTGTTCGTCCTGCGCGACATGCAGCACCTGAGCATCGACGAGACCGCCAAGGCCTTGGGAATTTCAGCCGCTTCGGTAAAAACTCGGTTACTTCGAGCGCGCCTCATGTTGCGCGATTTCCTCGCACCCGGATTGGGGGGTGCCTGGAGCAGCCATTTGTCAATCGCCAAGGGAGCAAAGCCATGGTAATGAACTGCGAACAGGTGTGGCGTGAGGTGTCGAACTTCCTGGATGGCGATGTCAATTCCGAGCTGCGCGCGGCCATTGAAGAACACATTGGTGGTTGCCAACGGTGCACGGCCGTGATCGCGGGAACGCGCAATGTAATCCATTTGTTTCAAGATGAGCGCATGGTGGAAGTGCCAGTGGGATTCAGCCGTCGTCTGCATCAGAGATTAGAAGACAATATGAGTGGCACGCGCCGAGGTTTTCTCGGCTG
>JAFAPG010000645.1 GCA_019247235.1 Acidobacteriota bacterium | reverse complement strand
AAGTCATCAGCTATGGGGTAATTGCTCAACCGCTACATTTGCACAGATCGTAAGTACCCTCACGTTCATCTAATTGTGGGTTGCCCCTACTAGCGCCAACCGCCCGAACCAAGATAGACGCACAGCCGCAGCCCGGAGTTCCGCAATGAACATGGCCATCTTTGCGCGTTTTCACGCTCTCGACGGCAAGGAGGGCGCAGTTGCTTCAGAGCTACCCAGCACGATCGCTCGGGTTCGGCACGAACCGGGCTGCATCTCAATCGAAGCGTATCGTTCGCTACGCGACCCAGGGCTTTTCTGGATTCATTCACGCTGGCTAGATGAAGCGGCTTTTGACCAACACGCTGCCCTGCCTGCGACCAACGACTTTGTCGAACGGGTACAAAAGTTGATTGACCACCCCTTGGATGTGACAAGAGCGCGTATTTTGCAGTAGGCACGGCACCAGAGGAACCGAGCCATCATCTCTGATTTTGGGGAGAGTTTGGCTGAGGAGCGCGGCCAACGAATGCCCGGCCAACATAGCCTGCTCAGGCAGCTCGCGCCATGAACTCCGACCCAGCTACGGCGTACTGAAGGCTGAACCTTTAGTCTGACCTAGTACTCCACTCTGCTACAGCAATGGCGCAAACTGGTATGGTGTCACACAATTCGCGCACTCAGAAGGCCGCATGAGGACATAGTCAGCTTTGATAAACTCTGAGCGCGAACACTCGCTGAAATCGGAGAACGTATGGTTGGGATGGAACGTCGGTCGTTTTTCACAACGCTGATAACCAGCCTCTCGGTTTTTGCTTTGCGTCATAGAGCGCTCGGGCAGTCAACCGGAGCTGGCATTAGAGTTGCCAGAGACGAAGACAGATTTGGCAAATCGCGATCGATCGGGCTCAATTCAACAACGTTCAAAGTTGCAACCGCGGATACACAGGGCGCACTGTTTGTAATGGAACAACACAGTAGTAAGCCAGGCGGACCACCCCTCCATTTGCATCATGGGCAAGACGAATATTGGTACGTGATTTCTGGAGAGTACATATTTCAGGTCGGTTCCGAGCGGTACCGCGCCAAAGCGGGTGACTGCTTGTTGGGACCGCGCGACATTTCTCACGCTTATGCATTCAGGGGACCTTCCCACGGCACACTACTCATTTGTTTTACACCAGCAGGCAGGATCCAAGAATACTTTGAGCGGCCTCGGGTGCCGGGAACCTATGTAGCTGATGCAGCCCTGTACCATGCCTACGGGATGGAACTTCTCGGCCCACCGTTATCGGTGAAAGATTTCCAAACCCCTTAAAATCTAGTGCGGCAATTACACTCAATGCAGTTCTGCCTTTCGTGGAACGTGGCCCCTTCGGTTCTGTCAGCCCGCCGGCGCCGCCGCGATCCTGGCCCGGCGGTCGGCTCGACACCTGGCCCCTGCCCTAGGAGTGATCATCTAAGCCGGAAAGGCCGGCCGTGCGGCGCGCGCCGCGGCGCGGGCCGAGAGCTTGTCAAAGAACCATGCGATCAGATGGCTCTCATGGCGATGGGGGGCAACAGCGGAGCCGTCTTCCTCTGCAACCCGCATCATCAACAGGATCTGGGCTGCAAAAGAAGCGAACACATGAGCGCTAGGGCTCGTCGCGCCCTCGTGTGCCTCCCCTGCTACGTCTCCATGCAGTCGTTCTCAGCTCTCAGGCTTTGCCTGAGGATCGACTCAGCAACATTGGAGCCACTCACAAGCAGCACGATCTGCCCTCTTCGGCAGCGCTCCGACAGCCACGCCGCGGTGGGAGCTGCGCCTGCCGGTTCTACGACGATGTGTTCCTTGACTACGAGGTGTTCGATCGCACGCATCATCTCACGCTCGCCAACTAGTCGAATGTCATCTACTAATTTGCGAATCGTGGCGACGTTTTCTTCTACAGGTAGACGAGTCGCAAGTCCGTCGGCGATAGTGTCACAAGTTTCTGTCTCAACCACTGACCCTTGTTTCCAGGACAAGTAATACGCAGGCGCGCGCTCTGCCTGTATTCCGACGATTCGAACGCCCGACTTGAGGTGCTTAGCCGCAAATGAAACCCCGCGGATCAGTGCCGTGTCCCCAACTGGCACCCAGATCTCCGTCACCTGCGGAAACTCTTCGATAACTTCGACGGCGATGACCCCCGTGGCTGCCGGAACGTCGGGATTCGTAGCATCGTTTAGCAAGAAGCTTGCGGTACGGCCAGCGTATTCTCGAGCAGCCTCGACCGCTGCCGAGATATCCCTACCCGACTCTATGATTTCTGCTCCGAATTCCCGTATGCGAGCCTTTTTGGTCGGATTTGCATTCACGGGCAAGAATATTTTGGCCCCGACATTCAGCAGCTTTGCTGAATACGCCACCGCTGCGCCATGGTTGCCGGTGCTGGCAGCGACGACTTCCGTTAGAGATCTTGCAGTCATTTGAACGTGCAGTGCATAAAGAGCTCCGCGGACCTTAAACGATCCGGTAGGCATGTCGCATTCGAGCTTTAGGCGTACTTCAGCTCGGGAAACATCGCTCAACGACTTCGCTTGAATCAATCGAGAGGGGCGAAAATAACGCTGAAGAAACTGCTGCGCCCGCTTGACTTCGAACCATTTCGGCTCAGCAGAGCTCATTGTCATTTCTCCTCACTTCGGCTTAGGAATCACGAACTTTTCTGGGTAGATGCTCCAAGCGCCGGCACGCAGACCGCTCACCAACTTCAGATTGTAGAAAGTTGCACCCCGGCCACGCCACTTTCGTGGCCGTAACTCTCATTGCCCGCAAAAACCGCTAATGATGGGCACCTCAAAACCAGTTCGTAGGGGCTAATCGGTTCTAAACATCAGTCGAGAACTTGACAATGGCCACATACGAATTCGAACCCTCGAACGTCGAAGGACGGTCTGGCTAGACACGCTACGATGCTGGTTGAACTCAGCGGCTCACAAGTCGTGCTTACTTGCACAAAGAGTGGAGCGGTCTTGGGATGGTATCTTTCGTCTTGCAGATTCTTCTTCCTGGCGAGTACCATGTCCGCGATGTTGGCGGCGGTCACGTCGAAGAGCAGAGATGGCAAGGTCGTGGGAAACGAGATCAGCACGAAGCAAGGCAATACAAAATTGCTCGGCAAATGGAAGCCCCCGGGTGGCACCTGCGAAAGGTGAAGTTGGCATTCGCGAGAAAAAACAGGTTCCCACGCTCTCTGATTTTTGCTCGAGTCGGATCGAACCGCGGGTTAGGGTTCGTCCATCTTGGCCATGCGATCGCTTCGGCATCAGGCCGTTACTTGCGTACAGGGCGGTTGCAAACATGGGACTCGATCACATAACCAGCGAAAGCGTAGCGGCCTACGCCAAGCGCATAGGCGACAACCTGGCACGATCAACCGTGAACTTCGAGTTCTCCGGCGTCTTGTGGAATCTATCGAAACGATAATTTACCGTTGCCCCAAGCGTGCTCTCCGCCAGATGACTCGTCGTCCAGCATCGCGAGAGGACGATCCCACCCAAGGGGGTACAAACATTTTTGATTTTGATATACCGGCCATTCAATCAGGTACCCCGGCCGGCTCGCCTTATCGTTACCGGTTAAATTTCAGCGAGTATGTGACGTTCCCAGGTGGTACAGGCCTGGTCTCAATCGGCCCATACAACTATTACGTTCGTACCTCGTGCAATTTTGACAGCTCTGGCAACCCGTTACTCGCCACTACTTTTTCAAGCCGCGGAGATAATCAAATCGGATCGGGCACGACTCCTATGACGTCTGATTTGCACTAAGGAGTGTTATCAATGTACCTTCACCGCATCCTATCATTGGCAGCGGTTCTGACTATTGGCGCGCCAAAACTCGCCCTTGCTCAGTGCCCAGTCCTGACTACGAACTCACCCGCTGATGAACTCACTGCATTTTTGCGGTCGTCGAAGGAGCTTCCAGCAGAGAGGCAGGATCGTGACTGCATACAATTTGCGCTCGAACAACTCGGATCCAAACATTCACTTGATGCAATCCCCGTTTTGGTCGACTACTTGGATTTCGAGAGGCCGCTCACGGAAGCAGAGCGGGAAGGATTTAGCTTCCACGGCTCTCGAAAGTATATAGGCGGGACATATATTGCTTCGAGCAGCTTATTCACTTTCGGAAAAGTGGCGGTTCCTGCACTGGTTTCGGCCATCAAAACTCGCGAGTCGCCGCTGATACGGCGGAATGCAACTTATACGATTATGCAAGTTTTTCGCGCTGAACCATTCAAGGGAATCGAACTCTTAGAGCAAGAGGCGCTAGCTTCACCTCCGCCCGTTGCCGCAAACTTGAGAGCTGCCGTGTTATTCGCCCTCAAATGGTGTGACGAAAGAAATCGTCGCCGTTGCGAAGCAGCTACCCACGCGGAAACCCGATGATAAACACTGGACGAGTTGCGATTTGTTCCCCGATCGTGTCTAGCAAACTTGTTCGTGCATTGCTTGTTTGTCCAGGACTTGCTTACACCTCCCCCAACTTAATCGAAACAGAGGTCCGAAAGCATTGGTCGTCCAGTGGAATTCAGTTGAACTGCCGGAGGCCCACCATTCCATACTGACTACAGTATATTTGTCGCGGGCCGTAGCGATCGTCCACACCTGCATGTACGACGCCTGGGCTGCTTATGACGACCGTGTCGTCGGAACGAAGTTAGCTGGAGTCCTGCGGCGACCGGCGTCCGAGCGAACGCTGGCGAACAAAGAAAAGGCGATCAGCTGCGCGGCGTATCGTGCTCCCGGAGACGTTTCGCACGCCGACACTGAATCTGTCTCCAGCCCACTGATGAAGGAGCTTGGATACGATCCCAATGACAACTCCACCGACATCGAAACGCTTGCAGGAATCGGAAACGTTGCTTGCGGGGTGTCCTCGAATTTCGGCATCACGACAAGTCCAATCAGCTTGGCGACTTGGCGCAAGGCCCGTACTCCGACTGGACGCACTTCCGGCCAGTCAACAGCCCGAGTCCAATCCCGTTGCGCTTTCCAGTGATTCATCCGATCAACCCCGCCCATTGGCAACCGTTAGTTATGTGAATTCGACCGGCAAGCAAGTCAAAACAGATGAGCTGACGTAAGCACAGTTCATCAACTGCTCTCGATCACGAATGACAAGGCAACCTGATGCTTTGAAACGTTCTCGGCTACGCGTTCGCGCAGCAGAGCGTTGTCCTTACCGAAATCAGCAATCTGCTGCCGGAACACAATATATTCATGGTGGGAACAACGAACCACCTCGAGAATATTGATACTCGGGTCCTCCGGGGTGGGCGCTTCTCCGAAAAAATCGCCATAGGGCTTCCTAGACTAAAAAACAGGGAGATCCTCCTTCGCAGGTATTTGCGCGGACTGACCTCCAGCCGTGCTTCAGCTTCGATTGGCTTGCGGTGCAGTTGGATGGCCGAGCTCCGACGGACTTGGAGGCTATCTGCATTAGCGCGAAGCGCATGGCCTTTAGTTGAAATGGAGAAGCCGATGGGGTTTCGCCACTGACCTGGTCGGACTTCGAGAAAGCCATCCAGCGCGTGCAAGGCGCCGCTTAGTTAGTTATTCCTCACTTGATGGCTAGTACTTCGCTCTTCACCGTGGGATAGGGTTGCTGCCGTCAGAGAACCCGTGGCAGTCGTTTTAGCGTATCGCCTGTTTGTGCCAACTACTTTCGGCCAACTTCCTCAAGTGCAGTATTGTAACGACCGAGTGAGTCGTTGAGTCCGTCCAGTTTCACCTGCTCATCCCGAAGCTGTTGTTCAGCTTCGATTTCTTCCGCCTGCGCTTTCTGTTCTTGCTTCTATAGCATTTCGAGTTCTGATCTGAGTTCAGGAGGCACGACTTCGTCGAAATGCGTTCGAGCATCGGGAGGAGTGTCGCTGTGATTCGCTGTGTCTTTTGCGCTTTGAATTTGGATAGCTTTCTTACCTCTATCAGACTCAGCCTGCGCGAGCCTTAGCCGCGCGTCGTTGCGGCGTTGCCGCGCCTGTTCCACGGCCTCAGCCTGCCGTTGAAGCCTGTAGAGAGCGATTTGCACCCTCGCGATCATTGCATTGCTGCTCTGGAGGTCGTGCCGCAATTGACGAAGTTCCGACAGAATGGCTTGCAGAGTCTGGGAATCTGTGGGTGCGGTCTGACTCATTGCCGCTAACGGAATGATCGACAGTATCAGGATCAAACAGGCCGAGCGGTACATACTAGTTGCCTCCTCGCTGTGCTCAAGGACGGTTGCGCGTCCAAGGCTGGCTCGAAGTATTATGCACGTACTGCCAATTGACGTTAAGCGCCATCGCGCAAACCGGGCCCGACCTTGATTGTTTAAGCCTGCTCACGCCCACAACCCCGTAATGACAAAAGTCTTCGCAAGGTACGCGTGAAACGCCGTTCTTAGGAACATGAACGCCCCTGACTATTCGAGCCGTGATGATGTCGGCAAAGCACAGGAATTGGCTCTTCGCTATCGTTGCGAGTTCGTGAACCTGCATAAGTTCAACACGGACTCGGACGTTCTGAACCGAATACATCCCGGCCTGATGTTCCGATATAGCTTCGTTCCACTAGAGGTGAAGCAGGATGGGCGACTCGCTATCGCTGTAGCAGACCCGAGCCAATTGATGCAGCTAGACGAGATCAGCCTTCTACTGGGGAGACCGCTGATCGTCCGAGTTGCTACTTTGGCTCAGATCAACGAAATTCTCCAGAGAATTGACCCCAACCCGAAGGGAACAACGAGGCACCCACCCGACGAGCAACTAGGGCCCGGTGCTCCAGATGCCCCTGTTTGTCCGAGAAAGCCCAGACCAGATCTGAGGTCAGGCGCTGCGAGGGCTATTCCTGACGAGGAGCATTAGAGACCCGACCGGGCAGGCTGCTAGACATCGATTGTTGAGAAATTGCCATCCCGCCCAAAAATTCTAGACCCAAGTCCGAGACAGGTCGATCACAGCGCGTCGGCAAAACGGGGGACTTGAACCTAGGATATTGCCTGTATCCCAGAGCTGTCCGCTTTCTCGATTCAAAATCTTAACTTCACTCCTCGTAAGGCTCTCCGTTCTTGGTGGCTCCCTGAACTCCGGAATGCCTTTCCCTTCCCGTCCAGCTTTGGCCGGTCTGTGTGGCCGATTTGGCAACGTTTTAATTCCGTTCTATTGTTCCGCGCACGTTGATCGCTTTTCTGACCCGCACCTCGAGCATTAGGAGGAGCGAAAGCGGAGTGGAGGAAGATCGATGACGAAGCTCGAAATCGTCCAAGTGTGGAAAAAGCCGCTTGCTATGGCGGTGCTGGCTGCGGTGGGTAACGGTCGAGGGCACTCGGGTTAAGAAGTATATCGGCAGATATCGCGTGTACCCTTCGGACGGGACCTCCAGTCAACCCAAACTGTTCCTCGGCCTAAAATCCGAGATAACTAA
>JAFAPG010000515.1 GCA_019247235.1 Acidobacteriota bacterium | reverse complement strand
GGACACTTGAGCTTGTTCCAAATCTTTGGCGGCGAAGGCTCCCCGAGCGTAGAGCAGTTCTGCGCGGTCGAGCGCTTTCTTTGAAATGCGCTCGTCGGCAACCGCCTTCTCATAATCCGAAAACGATGACGTCAGATCCGCACTGTAAATCGAGAGCAACCGTTGGCCTTTGTGAACGTAGTCGCCGAGGCGAACGCCCAGATCCACCACCCGCCCCGATGCTTGCGAGGTTACATGGATGGTGCTATTAACGTCGGCCGTCACGGCCCCATTGGCATTGAATTCGATCGGCAGATTGCGCGCGCTTACCTGCACCAGCTTGAACATTTCCGGATGCTGAAGTTCGTACGTTCCCGGTTCCAATTCCACTTGAGTCTTGGTCGGAGCTGGTTTGTTCTGATCGGTGCAAGAAACGGCAAAGACCAGAGGAATCGCCAACATAAGGGCGCCAAAAAAATGCAAGAAGGGCCGGGGCGGCATTTTCACGGCAGCACCTCCCGACCCACAGCCATGTTCAGCTGAGCTGCGGCGGTCAAATACGTGCCTACAAGGTTTACGTAACCGAGTTGCACCGTCCGGTATTCGCTCTCTGCGTTTAACAAATCCAGCAATGCCGCCCCGCCGTGCTGGTAGGAGAAAAACATGGTATCGCGTACACGCGTTGCCTGTTCGAGATATTTCTGCTTATAGGGTCGCAGCAGAGTCAGATTGCTTTCGACGGTCGCATAGCCGGAGTCGACGTCGCTTAGCACTGCTGCCTCCGTGGCATCGCGCAGATGTTGGTTGCGAGTGATATCAAGGCGGGTCCGCAATTTCTCGCCTTGATTGCGATCGAAGATGCGCACAGGTACGCTGACACTCACCCCCACGGTTTGATGGGCGAAGGGGTTGTTGAAAGAAGGGTTATAGGTCCACCACACGCCGAAGGTGGGGTCGGTCGAACCATTGGCAATGGCCAATTTGTGGTCGGTTTGAGCTTTATCCAGAGCTTCGATCGCCGACCTCAGATCAGGCCGACTTTCGAGCGCAATTTTGCGGAACTCGTCCCGAGAGGGTAGTTGCTCGCTGAAGTCGTAGGGCCCGCTTACGTCAAACTGCTCGGTTGGCGTGCGATCGTTTAACAAGGTCAATAGAGTAATTTTCGAGGTTCGCAGGTTGACTTCTGCGGTTTGCACATCGGTTTCGTACTGCACACGCTGTAATTCCAGTCGATCCAGGTCAATCTGAGCCAAATCGCCAGCATGAAACCGTTCACGGCTGATTCCGAGCACGTGGTCCCAATAGCCGAGATTGTCCTTTGCCAACTGCAGCACCTGTTTAGCCTGCAACGTAGCCACAAAGCTGCTCCGTAAATCAAACAGCAGCGTTCGTGCCAGGTCCGCATGACTGGATTCGGCGATCAAGGTGTTTTTTTGGGCACTCTCGAGGCGCAATTCTCGCTTATGTTGCCGTTCGTGAAGGTAGGTGACGTTCGGGGACAGCAAGGTGCCAGCCAGAGGCTTCCATACCCCATGATAGGGAGCGACTTGGGTTCCATCCGCCGTGAGGGTGAAGGTCGGGTTGGGGCGGAGATGGGCGGTGATCTCCTGCGCCTTGGATTCGTCAATGTTGATTCGATCGGCTAACAGTGTGAGATTTGCGGCTTGAAAGCGATCGCGAACCTGCTGCCAGGTTAGAGTCTGCTGCTGCTGAGCTTGGGCGCCGCTTCGGAGAGCCTGTACAAGCAGGCATGTAGTGAGCAGAAGCCGAATACGCAGCTCAGCCGTGAGGCTGCATCGACGGCTCCGCGAATTGGCTCGAGCACCAGTCGCCTGACACTTACTCACAGCGTTGCGCGAGGAGTTCATTGACAGTCTGGAATCTCAGGAAAGAGGATATGCTTGCCGTCCGGCACCGATCGCCTAAGGTTCCGCGCACCGCGGGGGAACACCTCGAGATTCTGCTGGCCAAACTTGTTCTTCGCCGGTCCCGTAGTACTTACGCACTTCTACAAGCGACCATTCTCGTACTTTGTATTATGACGCCAATGCGGTATCAAAGGAATGCTATCTTTGATTCGGGGAGCCTATCTTCTGGTCAGACGCTGGCTACCTTGTCCGAAGGTCTTGCTGAGTTCCCCTCGTGTTCACCAGTTGCGCACCAGGAAACGAAATGAAAGACCCACTATCCATCTACGTAGCCGGTAACCGTCGAAAGCTGCTCATGGTTGCCGGCGGCCTTGTGATTCTCGTTGCCGTGGTCGACTGGAATACTACGCCGTACCTGTCGCTGGGTTTTCTGTATCTGTTTCCTATGATCATGGTAGGAGGATTACTGTCTCGGGCTCAAATTGTGGGTATGGCCCTGATTTGCGCTGTTCTGCAGGAACTCTTCAGCAATCTGCCGACGCAAAGTGAGGCCATCATACGGCTCATCTTAAGCTCGGTCAGTTTTGCCGGAACCGGTCTTTTCATCTCCGAAATGGCTCGTAACCGACGAATCGTAATGGAGCACGTCGACCAGTTAGAACAGCATGTGAAATTGCGGCGCGAAGCTGAGCAGCAGTTGCGGTTTCTGGTGGAAAGCAGTCCGGCCGCTATTGTGACCATCGACTCTAACGGCAAGGTGCTGCTGGCCAATGAGGCAGCGCAACAATTACTGGCCTCCGGACCGACACATCCTTTGCAGGGGTGCGCCATTGGTTCCTTTCTTCCCGCACTCGAGACGGTTCTAAAGACTCAGAGCTCCCGCTCTTTTCGCACAACCCTGCAGTGCACTGGACGTAGAGATGATGGTGAAGTGTTTCTTGCTGGAATCTGGTTTTCCACCTACCATACCGAATCCGGTCTTCGTTTGGCGGCCATCATTGTTGATCTTTCCGAAGATCTCCGCAATCGCGAAGACTTGAGCTTAGATTATTTACTGAAAAACTCGCGAATTCTCATCAGTGCAGTAGCGCATGAAATTCGCAACCTCTCCAGCGCGGTGGTAGTGGTCCACAAGAACCTGGCTAAGGTGAAAGGGCTTGAGTCGAATGAGGATTTTCGCGCCTTAGGCAGTTTGATTCAAAGCCTCGAAAGGGTCTCCGCGCTTGAGCTAGGGTCGACAGCTTCACAGAACGGAGAAATAGTGGAACTAACTTCGGTTATCGATGAGTTGCGTGTGTTGATTGAAACCGCCTTTCATGAATCAGACATCGTTGTAGAGTGGAATATTGAGGAGTCACTGCCGTTGGTGTGGGCTGATCGGCATGGACTGCTGCAAGTTTTCCTGAATCTTGCCAGCAACAGCCGGCGAGCCATGGCCTCGAAGCCACGAAAACAACTTCGCATTACAGCCGGGCAGGAGAAGGGAACGGTGGTGATTCGATTTGAAGACACGGGAATTGGAGTGTCTTCGCCGGAAAAGCTTTTCCGCCATTTCCAGCCAGGGGCTAACTCAAGTGGCCTAGGGTTGTACGTATCGCGGGCAATCATGCGCAGCTTTGGGGGTGATCTGTGTTTTGAGCCGCGGCCAGAAGGGTGCTGTTTCGCGGTTAGTCTGCCGTTGCGCGCCGGGCTTGAGGAGGCCGTGGGTGCCTGAAATCGTAGACCAGACGATTCATATACTCTTGCTCGATGACCATACCCTGTTTCGGGAAAGCATCACTCGTCTGCTCAGCTCCGAGCCGGGCTTCGACGTAGCTGCCCATTGTGGCACGGTCGAGGAGGCCCTTACGGTCCTCAGACAAAAATCTATTGACATCATTTTGCTCGACTTCGATTTAGGGGATCGGGATGGCCGCGAGTTCATTTCTTTGGCGAGAGCACAGGGATTCAAAGGAAAGATCCTGGTAGTGACCGCCGGTCTCGATCAACCCGCCATGTCCGAACTGGTCCGTTCGGGGGTGGCAGGAATCTTTCGCAAGCATGATTCTGCTGGCCTACTGGCTCAGGGAATCCGGGAGGTTGTCTCGGGCAAAGTATGGCTGCGACAAGAACAACTGGAAGTCGCTCTGAGAAACCACTCTAAATCTTCCAAGAGTATGGTCAGCCCCTTCACCGAGCGGGAGCGCCAAGTCCTTTCCTGTGTATTTGAGGGCCTAGCTAACAAAGAAATCGCTGGGCGGATTGGAGTTTCCGAGGGCTCGATTAAAGCTACTCTGCAGCAGCTCTTCTCAAAAACCGGGGTGCGTACGCGCAGCCAATTGGTTCGCAGCGTTCTCGAGCATTACCGCGATCAACTTTAACGTTCATCCGGGCGTGCAGGCGAATAATCGCGACCCCAAGCTAAGCATTGCGCATCGTGTGGTTCTCCTTTCACCCTTGTTCGAGCTGGATCGAGCAGGTTCAGGCGCAGCCAATACTCCTGCGTTAGGCTAGAGTCTCTCGATGAACGGCTTGGGAATCATCATTACGTTGCTCGATGCGTTGCTGCTGACCTACTGGTCACTGGGGCGCAAAACCCGGCGATTTCCCCTTTATGGCTGGTTAGGGCTGCTGTTGCTGGGTGGGGGAGAATGTCTGCTGTTTCTTCGAGTCTGGCCAGTTACGGTTTACTTCACTCCGCTAGCCTGGAGTGCATATCTTCTGGTCATCGACGCCATGGTCAAGGCTATAACCGGGCAGTCGCGTTTGGCCGATCGACCTCAGGAATTTGTTGAAACCGGGCTCCTCTCGGTCGCACTCTGGCTGGTGTTCGAAGGCTACAACGTACGTTTAGCAAATTGGACCTACGTCGGGGTGCCAACCAGCCCAGCAGGAGCGTTGTTGGGTTATAGCTGGTCATTTTCGACGATCACGCCTGCGATTCTCGAGACTGCGGATCTGGTGGATGGCTTCGGGTTCTTTCAATGGTCGCGACCTATCGTCTTTTCGCCTAAGGTCCGATGTGCCATGGTGGTTTTCGGGCTGCTATGCCTGGCCGTCCCTTTGCTAGTGGAACGCTCCGTTGCCTCCTATTTGTTTGTACTGGTCTGGTTGGGCTTCGTTTTCCTGCTTGACCCTATTAACCATCGGCTGGGCCGGCCTTCCTTATTGGGAGATGTTGCAACTGGGCGCCGCGGTAGACTTTACTCCTTGCTGTTATCAGGGTGGATTTGCGGTTGGCTATGGGAATTTTGGAACTATTGGGCAGCCGCCAAGTGGCATTACATCTTTCCCATCTTCGAAACGCACAAGATTTTTGAAATGCCGATCCTCGGCTATCTCGGTTTTTTGCCCTTCGCGCTCGAATGTTTCATCATGTACACGACAGCTCACTTCCTAATGCAAGGAATTTTTGGGCGCCGTGGCAGTCCAGCCAGCCGTAAATAAGCAGTGATTACGGTCATGGTTCAGGCCAGTTCAACTTCGATGTTTTCTGCCGCCGGATCTATTCTTAAGAGTCGAAAGCTGCGAACCTGTCCCAATTGCAGTTGCAGCGGGTTTGCGGACTGCGCCACGGCCCCGTTCTTCCAATGCTGTTGCAGCATTGAAGTCAGGGATGCCAGGTCGGGTTTCAATGGCGGAGTTTCGCGAGCCGAGGTGACGCTCGACGGCTCAGGCTCAATCCGGCA
>JAFAPG010000551.1 GCA_019247235.1 Acidobacteriota bacterium | reverse complement strand
AGCGTGAGACCGTTCAGCAAGGTATTTCGCGCGTCGGGCAAATCCTCGCGACCCCAGGCACGGGCTACAAAAGAATCCATGCCCAGTAACAAGCCGGCGCCGAAAATCGACACAACCGAGTACAGACTTTGGCCCAGGCCAGTTGCTCCAATAGCGATGGCGCTGTGGGGCAAGCGCCCAACCATCATGGTGTCCACCACACCCATACTCATCCAGCCGACCTCAGCAACGATCAGTGGCAGAGCCAGGCGAAGCGTCAGGCGAAATTCACCACGGAAAACCGGGCCGATCGACGAAGTATTCGCCGGCATCATTAAGCGATGGCCTAAGCGCGTGAAGGATTCAAATTCCGTGCAGCATCGTCCAGCGAGCACCTCGGCGGCGTGCTTGAACAAGATGGAGTCAAAAGCCACAAAAGTCGCACCTACACAATTCCTTGGTATGCTTTGATCCCGATTACTTCCCTCACATTCTGCTTATAGGTTCGAAGCGGAGAAATCACTGCTGCCCAATGATCGAAGCATTCGAGCGCGTCTGCGGAAAGCAATAAACCCTTGGACAATAGGCACGGACAATGTCCTCGTGTACGTGGTTTATCTTTTGTTCCAGTGATGTCGAGCGATAAACGAGCCGAGGGCTGTGGTCGCAGCCTACTTTTGATTTCTGTGGATTTTCCTTGACAAAGTTCGTGGCAGTACTGAAAATTGCCAACCACCGCCACGGTGCTCGCGCCCTCGCAGGCGGCTTCCCGGTGCCCCGTCACCGGTGAAACCCACCCCGGTTCGCGTTGCTCGTGACTCGATGAGCTCCTGGCGGTCAGGAAAATTAGTATCAGCAAATGTGGGTCGCGATGTACGACTTCGCTTTGTTTTGTGCTCCTGGGCTGGGTTTTCTCGAAAGCCTGCATACGTCCCTGACAGGGCTGTGCGACTGCGCCCGGCCAATACTAGGCCATCAAGAAGAGATCCAAGCCAGAGGTGACCAATGAGGAAAGCTGTGGAAGCTAGGAGGAGGCCGCTTCGAACGGCAACGCTGCTGACTCGTCATGAATTATTCAGCGGTCGTCGGAGATTATGGTGGCTCTGCCTGTGTGCCCTCGTAATGATTGCCGCAGGGCGCAGCGCATATGCGGAGACAACCATAACATGCCCAGCCGGAACCTACGACATGCTGGACTGGATGACCATGGATGACGATCTTCGCTCTACGTATCACCTGGAAGGCTCTTCGAATCCAATCTACACGGTGATGCAACCGGGGAAGTTTTATTGGATTAAAGGAGGGCTCGGCTATCCTTGGGACATTCAACTCTATGATGACAACTATATCTATCTCTGGATTACCGAGCTATCTTGGACGGTTCCTGAGAGCTACAAGAAATTTACCGACAACACCAATCTTCCCCTGGTACCGCGGTGCGCGATCGCCGGCTCTCCCGGTTCGACCATTCTGATAGCCAACAGCAACTATGATCTACACACCAATTGTTCGCAGAGTTGTTCCGTGACGCTGGGGTTGCAGACGACGGTCAACGAAGTCTGGGGCCCTTACACGGTTTCACTAGGGGGCAGCCTGCCCGATGATCTTCCGGTTCTGGTTATCAGCTATCGATATAACTGTGACAACGATTACCAGAACTGCATCGACAAAGAAGAATATTACGTCAACCAGCGATACGGACTGGTTCAGTGGGACCATTTGATTCTAGCCAACGGAAGCTACGCCCAGGTTGGCAAGACGGTTTTAAACTCGCTGGTAACAGGTGTGGTGACGCCCTACTTTCCCTGCTTCTAAGCCCGAGCCATTTTACTGACGTCTGAACGGTGTGGATGTATGTAGTCCTGCTGTCGAGAGGCCGAATACCCGTCGTCTTATAGTTCGAGCTGATGGTCGAAAATCGAAGTGCTTACAATCGTGAGAGTTCGACCTCACAGAACCTCGGCGGGTTGCTCCTGAAGCTTAAGGCGGTGTCGACACTCTGCGAGAATCTGCTCGGTCGAGGACGAGCCTACGCGGCTAGCGCCGCTAGCGCGCATTTCGAGGAGAGTATCAAGCGTACGAATCCCGCCAGCAGCTTTTATCTGCACCTGCCGCGGCGAGTGTGTCCGCATTAATCTGACATCGGCAGCCGCCGCACCGCTAGCGGCAAAGCCAGTCGATGTCTTCACCCAATCAACGCCTATCTCACCGCATAGCTGGCATAGGGTAATCTTCGCTGCGTTGTCGAGATAAGCATTTTCGAAGATGATTTTCACTTTGGCAGAGCGGGCGTGGGTGGCACGCGTCAATAACTCAACCTCGCTGCGTATGTACTCCCAATCGCCGCTCAGCGCTTTGCTGATGTTAATCACCACGTCCAGCTCTCGGCCCCCATCTTTCAGTGCCTGTTCTACCTCGGCCAGCTTAACCTTGGTCGAATGGGCACCGTGAGGGAAGCCCACGGTAGTGCTGGGCTGAACATCGCTTCCGCTCAGTAATTCAGCACAGCGAGCGAGGTAATACGGCAGTATGCAGACACTGGCCACATCATGCTCGCGCGCAAGGCGACATCCTCGATCCAGCTCCGCCGCGGTTAGCGCAGGGTTCAAAAGCGAGTGGTCGATCATTTTGGCGATCTCGATGTAGTTATAATCGGCCTTCATAGGTCCGATTATAGTCTCCCGGTCGAAGGATCTTTAGCGCGCCTCGGGGGCGTCGGAGCGGCCATTGTTTGCACGTTTGATGGAGATAGGGCTGGGAGGCTTAATTCGATAGGTGGCGGCAAAATTCCCTTGATTGATCGCCAACGCCATGTTGCCCCTGGAGTCGATATAGAGCAAGGGCCGATTCCGGGCTACGTCGCTGAAGGTGCGAACAAATGGCAGATTCAAGCCGGTGCCGGCAATCGAGATCTGGACGCTTTGGCCCTGCTGATAACCTAACTTCAAAAACTCTGCTCCGCTGATATTGGTGATCAGATTGCCGAAAGGACCGTCGGTGGCAATGACATCACCCCGGACGCCCTGCTGGTCGATCTTCGCCGGAGAGACGCTAAGTCGGACTAGTGTACCCATGGCAATTTCTGGCCCAACCCGGGTCCAGTCTTCCCCTCGGGCTAGATGCGCGCCCACCGGAGAAAAAATGTCGCGTCCGTGAAAAGTTGAGGATAAGGCCGATCCCACCATCCAATCGGGGCTGGTGATCTCGTGCGCGCCTTCGAGGCCGTCGCGGTCCGCGACCAGCGTGATCAGGCCATTGTCAGGAAGAACAAAAAGCTGCCCGCGTTTGGATTTCACTACGATTGCCCTACGCGTGCTGCCCACTCCCGGGTCAACAACGGCAACGAATATGGTGCTTGAAGGGTAGTACGGGGACGCACCGAACAAATAGCGCGCTCCGTCCAGAATGGAGTATGGCGTGACCTGATGCGAAAGATCGACGATGCGCAGGCCCGGGTCGACTGACAACATCACACCTTTGCAGATGGCAACCGAGTCATCAAGCACGCCGAAGTCGGTCATAAAAACCAGAATGGGGGCAACATCTTGGCTGGCGCTTTCGGCGGCCCCTAGCCAGCTAGTTACCAGCAAGACATAGATAATGACCCGAACGCTATTCGCAAAACTTCTTTCACGGATGCCTGTAACTCTCATAAACGTTGGTCCATTGTGACACCTTGAAGGGTTTCAGGACAATCGGGCAGCACAGTTTCGGCTGGCGCGAGGCGAAAGGATTCGAGCAGGCGGCATTCGAGAATTGAGTTTAGGGTTGCAGGAATCGATCGAGAGCCTGTGCAACCGAGAAGTTGCGTTTCAGGCGCGGGGATTCTGACGGAGGCGTCAATTCATTTCAATACTGCGCGGAGGGTTTGTGTTAGTGAAGCCAGGGAGAATGGTTTCTCAAGAAATGCCGAAGAAGCATCGGCTTCTTCATTCTGGTTCGAGCCGGCTGCTCCTGACATATAGACGATCCGCAGGCTTGGATGGAGGCGCTTAACCGCTCGGGCGGTCTCTTCACCGTTGAGTCCAGACATCATCATATTGGTCAATAAAACGTGGATGGGACCTTCATGGTGGCGGCACACCTCCAGAGCTTCGAGCCCATTGGCTGCGTCCAATACGTGGTACCCCTTGGACTCCAGGAATTCATGATTAGCCGCACGCAGGGCGGCTTCGTCTTCGACGAGCAGAATGGTTTCATCACCGCCGGGAGTGTTTTCGATGACAACCGGGAGAGGGGACTCGTCGCTGCCGGCAACAAAGGGGAAGTAAACTCGAAAGGTCGAACCCACGTCCGGCACAGAATCCACCGAAATCGAACCGCCGGTTTGCCTTACGATCTCCTGAACCGTCGACAGCCCCAGGCCGGTTCCCTGGTTTTTCGGTTTGGTGGTGAAAAATGGCTCGAAGATTCGTGCCTTGGTTTTTTCGTCCATGCCTATCCCAGTATCTGAGACCGAGAGCACAATGTAACGACTGGAAACGGGAGTTGGCGAGCACCGATGGGAGAGGTCGAGTTCGACCTCAGAGGTCGCAATGCGTAGCTTGCCGCCGGTTGGCATGGCATCTCTG
>JAFAPG010000246.1 GCA_019247235.1 Acidobacteriota bacterium | reverse complement strand
TCCCGTAGCGGAGGCGATTCGAGCTACTCGCCGGGCGCCTTTTGTCGTGTTCGGACACAGTTTGGGCGCGCTTCTCGCTTTTGAACTGACACGTCGACTGCGCCGTATCGGTTCTCCCCTTCCACAGGCATTGCTGGTCTCAGGTCGCTGCGCTCCCCAGCTACGGCCCAATGTTCCGCTGATTTCCCATCTCGATCGGGCTCAGCTGGTCGAGCGAGCGGCGCAACTGTTTGGCGGGATCACCCAAGAGGTGTTAGAGAACCACGAGCTAATGGAGCTCATGGCAGAGGCACTCAAAGCCGACATGCGCATCTCCGAGGAGTACCAGTATGTCGAGGAAGAGCCTCTGGAATGCCCAATCGCCGCCTTCGGAGGGGATCGTGATCCCTGTGTGAGTCAACGCGAGCTCGAGCTCTGGCGTGAACAGTCCCGAGGCGGATTTATGCGAGATCGCTTCCCTGGCGATCATTTCTATTTCCGCGAGGAGCAAAACGAGCTGCGTCTGCTCGGGAACATAGAACGGATCTCGAGTCGTATCTTCGATAAGCGAGACGTTTGTGGGTGAGCGAGACCGCGGTAGGGCTCGAGTCTCGACGGGGACCCGGCCGAGAGAACCGGGTCCACCAAGATTTGGCTAATTTTCGTACAACAACACGCCGTCGGTCTCTTTCGCGTCCACGGGACGATAAAACAGCTTGTTACCTTCGAGGAAGACCTCGATAAAGGCCGGCCGCACGTTAATCGTACCCTGAATGAGAGCTTCCGAGAGCGGATCCTCGATGTACTTCTGCAAAGCCCGGCGCAAGGGACGAGCTCCGTAGCTGCGATCGGTAAGGGTCTGGTTCAGGATCCACTTCTTGGCCTCATCGGCCACCGTGACGGTGATGGACTTCTGCGCCAGGTTCTGATTGAGCTGGGTAACCATGAGTTCCAAGATCTGAATGAGGTCATTTTCGTTCAGCGCGTTGAATAAGATGACTTCATCCAACCGGTTGAGGAACTCGGGATTGAAGGTACGCTTGACCTCGTTCTTCACCAATTCCTCGACCTTGTCGGAGATGACGTCTTCTTTGGTCGATTGGAATCCCAAGCCCTCGCGTTTCTGCAGGTGTCGGGCGCCGATGTTAGACGTCATGATGATGATGGTGTTTTTGAAATCGACGGTATTGCCGAGACCATCGGTCAATTGGCCATCCTCAAATACCTGCAGCAGAATATTGAATACATCGGGGTGTGCCTTTTCAATTTCGTCAAGCAAGACGACGGAATAGGGCGCGCGTTTGACACGTTCGGTCAGCTGTCCACCCTCTTCATAGCCCACGTATCCGGGAGGCGAGCCGATCAACTTCGAGACCGAGTGCTTCTCCATAAATTCCGACATGTCGAAGCGAATCAGAGATTTTTCCGTGCCGAACATGAACTGTGCCAGGGTGCGTGCAACTTCGGTTTTGCCTACGCCGGTTGGCCCCAAGAACAAGAAGGAACCAATCGGCCGGTTTGGATTCTTCAGGCCGGCTCGACTGCGGCGAATGGCGCGTGCCAACGCGCTGATCGATTTGTCCTGCGAGATCACGCGCTTGTGCAACTCTTCTTCAATGCGCAACAGCTTCTGTGATTCTTCTTCTTTGATCGAGGCGATAGGCACGCCGGTCCAGCGTGAGACTACATCCTCGATATCTTCACGGTTCACCACTCCGGTGGCAGACTCGTCCAGGTGATATTTTTCTCGCAATACGCGCAGGTTCTCGCGTTCTTTGCGCTCCTCGTCGGAGTAAAAACGCGCCTTCTCGAACTCATGGTTAGCCACCGCGTTTTCCATGCGGTGCACGATGAATTTCAGTCGTTTCTGCACTTCGGTGATTTCTTCCGGCAGCGAGGTCTGACGTAGCTTCACGCGGGCGCCGGCTTCATCCACTAAGTCGATGGCCTTATCGGGTAAAAAGCGATCCGGAATATAGCGATTGGAATGGGCTACGGCGAAGTGAATGGCTTCGTCGGTGTAGGTCACGGCGTGAAACTTCTCGTAACGATCCTTAATTCCAAAAAGTATCTTGGTGGCGTCGCCTTCGTTTGGCGGAGGCACTTTGACCGCCTGGAAGCGACGCTCGAGCGAGCGGTCCTTTTCGATCGATTTACGATATTCGCCCGGGGTAGTGGCTCCAATGCATTGAATCTCGCCGCGCGAGAGAGCCGGCTTGAGAATATTAGCTGCGTCGAGCGAGCCTTCGGCGGAACCGGCGCCCACCAGGGTGTGCAGCTCGTCGATGAAGATGATGCAGTTCTGCGACTCCATCAACTCCTTCATGATCGTCTTCAGTCGCTCTTCGAACTGCCCCCGGTACTTGGTACCGGCTACGATTAAGGAGAGGTCAAGAGCCAAGATACGCTTGTCGGCGAGGAAGGACGGCACCTCGCCATCGGCGATGCGTTGCGCTAAACCTTCAACGATGGCGGTTTTACCCACGCCCGGCTCGCCGATTAAAACCGGATTGTTCTTGGTGCGGCGACACAGAATCTGCACCACCCGCTCGAGCTCATTTTCCCGTCCTACCAATGGATCCAACTGACTGTCCATGGCGTTTTGCGTCAGGTCACGGGAGAATTCACTGAGCAGCGAAGACTCGCGCTGGCGCTGGGGTTGCGCTTTCTCCTGGCTGCTGCGCGCTAGCTCCTCACGAATGGTCGATAGGCGCAGCCCGCGCTCATGCAAAATCTCGGCGGCAAAGCATTTCTCTTCTCGCAGTAGACCAAGTAGCAGGTGCTCGGTGCCAATATGCTTATGGGAAAGACGCTCCGCTTCCTCGGCGGCGTAGGCCAAAACCCGCTTGCACTCATTGCTCAGGGGTAGATCAACGGAGGTGGACACCTTCTCCCGGATGGTCGTGTGTCCCTCGATCTGCTTGCGGATCGATTCCACCGAGGCATGAGAGCGCAGAAAGCGATTGGTTAAGGCTTTGTCTTCGCGAAGAAGTCCTAGGAGTAGATGCTCGGTCTCAATATAAGGAGAGCCAAATTGGCTGGCTTCGTACCGAGCGAAAAAGATAACTCGTCGTGCTTTTTCCGTATAACGCTCAAACATATAGCCCCCGACCTCCACCAGGAACGGAAGACTTTCGATCTAGCGCTCCTGAGCTTCCTCGCCTGCCCGGCTGTTCTTCTCCTGCCCCCGAAAGTCCAATTATCGGGAGTCTGCCTCAATTTAGCTACGTACCCATGGTTACTTAAGGAACCATATACTGATTATCGCAATTCCCTCTGTGATTACCAATATTTTGCTGACTTGTCTGATTCGGTACCACCCTTAGCAGCACGTATTACCCAACCAGAGTTTCCGGCAATACCTCCTCGATCCGACCTCCTTCAAGCCGCAGCACCCGATGGCAGCGCCGCGCGAAGGCATAATTGTGAGTTGCAATCAGGGAGGAGAGCTGAAAATCACGGTGCAACCGGGAGATCAACTGAAACACCATCTCCGCCGTACGACTGTCCAGATCACCGGTTGGTTCATCTGCCAAGAGAAACTTCGGCCGGGTGATCAGGGCTCGGGCCAACGCCGCCCGCTGCTGCTCCCCGCCGGACAACTCGCCGGCGCGATGGTGGCCGCGCTTCTCCAACCCAACTTCCCGCAACCACTGCCAGGCCTCGCCTTCGGCCTCTGCCTTGGACTGTCCACGCACCAACAGCGGCATGGAGACGTTCTCGAGCGCGCTAAATTCCGGCAACAGATAGTGAAATTGCCAAACAAATCCGATTTCGCGGTTACGAAAATCGGCGGCGGCGCTCTCCGACAGCGCGCTTAGCTGCGTTTGGGCGAAGTATACGTCACCTCGAGAAGGCCTATCAAGGGTTCCCAGTATATGCAACAAGGTACTCTTCCCGGCGCCGGACTCGCCCACAATGGCAAGCATCTCCCCCTGACGAACGGAAAACGACAAGTTTTCAAAGAGCACCAGATCCGAGGCACCGGAGCGAAAAACCTTGGCCAGATCCTCGATTCGAAGCACCTCGTTCGTTAGATGCAAATCGATTGCTCCTCGTCTCCACGCCCGGCTAAGTGCAAGCTTTAGAGCCGGCCACCGGGTTGCCTGGCCCAATTAAATCATGGAGCCGAGGACGGGTTAACCCTCCTGGGGCCAGCGCCCAAGGAGAATCCCCCGTCCTCGTCTGAGTAGAAGACTAGAAAACTAATGGATGTCGAACTGTTCTTGATGCAGCGAAGGATCGCTTTTGACGATGATGGTCTTTTTCGCAAGTTCTTCAAGCTCATTGAGCCAGCGACCCCCATTGGTCTTTAACGCCTTTGCCACTTCTGGATTCACTCGCAGCATGACATCGGAGTGATCCAATTGTTTTGCCAGTTTGCGCATCTCGACATAGATCTCATTACACACCGTATGCACGTTTTTCACGAAGCCGGTGGCTTCACAATACGGACAAGGCGCGCCAATCGTGCGCTCGAGCGATTGCTTGACCCGTTTGCGTGTGATAGCGACCAGACCAAAGTCATTAAACTGCAGGACTTTTGAAGGCGAGCGATCGCTACGCAGGGCTTCTTCCAGTGCCTGCATGACTTTCTGCCGATTACGGCGCTCGTCCATATCAATAAAGTCGATGACGATGATGCCACCTAGATCGCGCAGGCGGATTTGACGCACAATCTCACGGATGGCGTCGACATTGGTTTTCACGATGGTGTCTTCGAGACGGGTAGTTTTGCCTACGTATTTGCCTGTATTCACGTCGATGGCTACCAACGCCTCGGTCTGGTTGATCACGATATATCCCCCGCTCTTCAGCCACACCTTCGACTTGAGCGCCTTGTCAATCTCCTCTCGCAACCCGAATTGCTCAAACAACGGGGTCTCTTTCGTATACAGCTTCACCCGTCGCACCAGAGAAGGTTGAAAGCGATTGGCAAAACGGAGAATGCGTTCGTATTCCTGCTCGTTATCGACCCAGATGGCGGAAAAATCAGAGGTGACTTGGTCGCGCAACACACGCTCGACCACATTGAGATCGTGATAAATCAGGGCCGGCGGTTTGCTGTTCTCGGCGCGAGTGCGGATTTCGTTCCACAACCCTTTTAAAAACCGTATGTCGGCACGCAGCTCCTGCTCATCGGCTCCCTGAGCGGCGGTCCGTACGATGAACCCACCATGGCCATTCTCGCGCTCACTTTGGATGATGCGTTTCAGACGCTGGCGTTCCTCTTCCGAGGCGATCTTGCGGGATACCCCGGTGTGATTCACCGTGGGCATATAGACCAGGAAGCGGCCCGGCAAGGCGATGTGGCTGGTGATGCGCGCACCCTTTTTCCCGATCGGCTCTTTGGCAATCTGAACTAAAATTTCCTGCCCTTCTTTCAATAGATCGGTGATAAGTGGCAAACTCTGCGGCTCTTGCCGGCGGAAACGTCGCCCCCGGCGCCGCGGTCCACGACCTCGATCGAATCCCTGACGGTAGGCGGGCTGGGTATAGCCCACAGTCCCCGAGGGAGCCCGTACTTCGGCACGCACATCAGCGCCAGAATTGGCATGAATCCCGGAATCGACCAAGGCCTCAGCCTCCGCCTGGGCTTGCTCGAGCTCGGCCTCCTCGTCGGCGGCGGCATCTTCCTCTTCTTCGCCCGGTTCCGCCTCGATTACCTGTTCTCTAGCCGCTTCGCCCGCGAACTCGACCACGGAAGCTTGCTCTCGCGAAGAATCAAGCTGCGGGAGCAGCGCTCGCTCCTCAAAGCCAACGGCGGCGTGGGTTTCTTCCTCCAGTTCTTCAAAGGTTGAATCCTCTTCGAGTTCCTCTACGTAGGAAGCCAGATCGGCTTCTTCCTCGTCGATCTCTTCCTCTTCTAAGGTGCCGGCCATTCTGCTACTCTCCTCGCGCGCCAGCTTCGGGGCCGGCGATGCCACATCCTCTGGCTCTACTTCCCGCTCGATAGCCTGCTCATGGCCAAACACGGCGGCGACGTTCATCTCATGGAGACGTTTCTGCTCCTGGTCCCATGCCGGGGAACCGACTGCGTCGGTTTCGAAGCTACCCTCGAGAACCTGGGCGGACTCGACTTGCTCAAAAAGCGGGGGAACCCCTTCGGTCTGCTCAGTTTCGTGCCCAGGTTCAGCAAATAAGGGTTCATCCTCGGTTGAAGTCTCCTCCTCAGCTCGAGGAAATTTGACCTCAAGCTCGGAGCGTCGAGCTGGGGCTCCCTCCTCGCTCGTTGGCGCGGCTCTGTCTCGATACTTGGAGATCGATTCTCCGGGCAGAAGGATTGGCTGGTAGCCTGGCGGCGGGCCGTAGTTCTCGCGTTCCGGCCGACTTTCGGGCTCGCGAGAACGACTTGAGCGATCATGCCCATTCGGTCCACGATCGCGTCGACCCCGACGGCGGCGCCGGCCACGCCAGTTGCCTCGCTCCTCACGCGAATCGAGCCCGGTGGGCGGCGCCGCAGACGGCGGAGCTTCCTCGGCAGCTTGCGAAAGCGTTGTCGTCTCGGTGGGAAGAACCAGCGACGGTACGGCCGTTTGCGCCTCTTGCCCGCGCGACTCTGCGCGAGCCGGAGGGGCAGGGATATCGTCTAGATCCTCGTCCTGATTGGCTAATTCCATGAAATCGGAGACGTAAAGGAAGGCGTCGCGTTCGAGCCCAATATCGACGAATGCCGACTGCATGCCGGGTAAGACCCGGGTTACACGACCTTTATAAATCGATCCGGCCAGCGTGTATTCATTTTCGCGCTCCAGATAGACTTCTGCGAGCTGGTCATCTTCCACCAACCCGACTTTGGTTTCGTGCGGTGTGGAAGACACAAACAATTCTCTTGTCATTCAAACTCCGTTCCCCGGCCAGGTCGGCCGAGGCTTTCACCGCGGGAATGAGCGACAGAGGCGGGATGGAAGGAAGGAAGCGATACGCCTTCTTAGCAAAGAAGGAGCCACGTCCAGGGATTCATTCCTGAACCAAGCTAGCTCGAGAAAATCGAAACTCTTTTCCACGGATCGCATAGCTTGCGGGGTTGTGACCGCTCTCTCAGCACAATTTACTTTGACTGAGGGGGCCGTTCCCTGCCCGCGAGCCCTTAACTTCAATCCTGCCCGGCCGCTCTCTTCGACCGGTGACCGCCCTCTTTACGCGAGGGCCATCGTAATCTTGTCTCTAATCCGCGGCCTAGGACGCGGTTTACTTCTTCTTACCCCCGCTTCAATTCACAAAGCGGCGCATACGGACGTTCATCACCATTCCCAGCGCGAGAAACATAAACAATACAGAAGATCCGCCGTAACTCATTAGGGGTAAGGGTATTCCGGTGACCGGCATGAAGCCAACCACCATGCCAATGTTGACGAGAATGTGGAAGGTTAGAACCGCTACCACACCCATAACCAGAAACGTTCCAGCGCGGTCGGGCGCTGTCTGCGCGTTCTGCGTCAAACGCATCAGCACAATAAAGTATAACAGCAACACTCCCACGGCACCCACAAAACCGTGTTCCTCGGAAAAAGCCGCGAAAATAAAATCAGTCTGCGGTACCGGCAGAAAAGACAAGTGGGTCTGCGATCCCGCACTACTTCCGAAAAGTCCTCCCGAACCGACAGCAATGAGCGACTGCTTCACCTGATAACCCGAGCCTCGGGCATCGGCATCCGGCTCCATGAAGCTCACCAGGCGCTCCTTCTGGTAGGGCTTCATTTTGTGCCAGGCTAATGGCATCGCCGCCCCGGCTAGCAGCAAAACGATCAGCGCTTGCTTCCAGCGCACGCCCCCCAAGAATAGGCCGATCACGGCAATCGGTAGGTAGGTAAGCGCCGTGCCCAGGTCGGGTTGGGCGAGAACCATGAGCATTGGAACTCCCACGATGGCTCCGGCCTTGATAAAGTCCGACCAGGAAAGTTCCCTCTGCTGTAAGTCCGCGAAATATTTCGCCACCGCCAAGATGAGGATGAGCTTCACCCATTCCGAGGGCTGAAAGTGATTACCACCGGGGAGTTTTACCCAGCGCCTGGCTCCTAGGTATTTTTGCCCGAAGATCAGAACCGTCATGAGCGAGGCAACCGCGGCAATGTACATCCAATGAACCCGCTCAAGCAGCACCTGGTAGTTCAGCAGGCTAACGAGAAACATCCCCACAAGTCCGCCGCTAACCCAGTAGACCTGCTTAATGTGGGCGCCGGCGAACTTGGTATGCATGGTGGCGCTGTGGATCTCAACCACCCCCAGACCACAAATGATGAGCACGAAGACCACCAGCAACCAGTCAAAGTCACGAAATGAAATATGGCGCGACATAAAATAGAGCGACTTCGTCGATTCCTTGTTTCTTGTTCTTTCTGCCTTCCTCGACCCCCGATATCTTGCCTTTATTCGAGCCCCGGTGCGGCTAAGGCCAGCGGCAGATGCTTGCTCGGTAGCTCTAGGTGGAAGCGCCCCCCCTGAACCCCGTGGACGCTCACATCGCGAGAATCGTCCGTAGTCCAAACCGCCCCGATTTCGACACCTTTGTTTTTTTCCGCGATCTTGGTCGGCGGAAGGCGCTGTTTGTCGACGTACGCCTTGATCACCTTTGCCGCCGTGCGTGCCGCCAAATATCCGTGTTCACCCTCCTCGAGCAGCACGCAAACGACAATCTCTGGATTGCGGCGCGGCTCAACCCCGGCGAACCATCCGTTATCTTTAAATTTCTTCCCCGCTGCTCCCATCCTGGCCTTTAAAGCATTGCTGATG
>JAFAPG010000139.1 GCA_019247235.1 Acidobacteriota bacterium | reverse complement strand
TGGGGTAGAAGTTCGAGCTACGGTGCAAGGCTTCGTAGGTATGGGGGGCGCCATCCCAGCGCAACCCAAGGTTCAAGGTCAAGCGGTTGTTCACCCGCCAATTGTCCTGGACATAGGCAGCCCAGGAGACGCTGTTCCAGTGACCATTATCGTGAACCGCATCCTCAGAGTAGCCGCTGGCATCTCCGAGCAGGAAGTCCGCGAAATCATTCTTAGTGAAGAAGCCGTTGAAGGTGAAATTTCCCTCAGTGTTGGCAAACACGTCCTGGATCTTTTTGTAGAGCGCCCAGCTTCCGCCAATCTTGAGCTGATGTGCGCCTTTAACCCAAGACACATCGTCGCGGATTTGGTAATCGTCGGCTTTATTTACCCAAGGCATCCAGTTTACGGTGTAATTGGTGTTGGTGAGGCTCAGGTTGATCGAAGGAATGCGATTCAGCGGGTTGGGACCGGAAAAGATCCGGTTAAAAGTGAAGCCAGAGGGCGCCGACAGGGGCGCGCCGAAGCCGGCCTTGGGAATGATGTTGATGCGGTTGCCGTTGTAATTGAAGGCAATCTCATTCAGCAAGTTCGGCCGGATGGTATGAGTGGCATGAACCACGGCGCTATAGGACGGATTCCCGAAGGTATCGCCGATGGTGGGAACGTTATCGCCACTCCATTGACTGGTGCCATAGGTCTGGGAGATCTGCTCGGAAACCCAGTGTCCAAACACGGAGAATTTATCATTGAAGCGATGGTCCGCGCGAACAATCTCCTCCCGGACAGTCGTCGGCGCATTATTGCCGCCCAGGAATTGGTTGCCACTGGTAGGAGCAGGGAAGATCTTAGCTCCGAGTAAAGCCTGGGCGTTCGGATCGAGCATGCAGGCGGGAATCGTGTTGTTAGGGAATGGCTGCCCTTGCACGACTCCAGCGGGAGCCACGCCTCCCGGGCAGTGCGCGAACAGAGTGGATGGCTGCTCCTGGGTTAGGCCCGGGACGTTAATAAGAGTGCTTCCAAAGTTTCCGCCGTAAGTGCTCGGCAATGGCACATTCGTGTTTAGGGTTTGACCCTGAATCAGGCTGCGCCACTCCATGTTGTAGAAGAAGAAGGTCTTATGATCGGATTTTTTGAAATCGACAGGACCGCCAATGTTGAATCCGTAGGTATTGAACCTCAGCTCCGCCACTTTTTGCGGGGCCGGGTTGAAGTAATTACGCGAATCCAGGGCATCGTTCCTGCCAAACCACCAACCGGAACCGTGGAATTGATTGCTCCCAGACTTTACTACCGTCGTCATGGTGGCCGAGGAGGACAGTCCGTATTCCGCGCTATAGTTCGAGCTGAGCACGCGGAACTCGGCGAGAGACTCGAGAGAAGGCATCACGCTGAAGTTGCCGGCACCGCCGCGGTCGAGGTCCTCGCCACCATCCATTAAATAAATGTTGTGGCCGGGACGCTGGCCGTTAAAGCTCACGTCGGCATCGCCTCCCACTGGAACCGGGGCAATGAAATCGGACTGTTCGCTCGAGGCGCCCGGCGTAAGGTTGACCAAGCTGTAGATGTTGCGACCGTTTGACTCAAGCTTGGTAATTTGTTGGCCGCTGATCAGATCACTGACTTCGCCGGTATCGGTTTGCACGGCAACAGTGGCGGCTTCAACCGTGACCCGCTCGGTTGCGGCACCCATCTTCATGGCGAAATCAACGCGCAGACGATCTCCGACGCTCAGTACCAGCCCAGTTTTTTCTGCCGTGCTGAATCCTTGACCTTCGGCCTTTGCCGTGTAGTGGCCGATATGCATGTCGGGCGCGACGTACTCGCCAGCATCATTGGTCTGAATTGTCCGAATTACGCTGGTATCCGTATTGGTAAGCGTGATTGTCACATTCGGCACAAGCGAACCGGTCGGGTCGGTTACCGTGCCGACGATGGTCGCTTCTTGAGCGAATGCTGGAATGCTGGCGGCGACAAATAGGACGCCTAGAAGAACCGGCCAGCTTCGGGTAATAGAGTTCTTAGCCCCACGGACAAGCCTCGGGACACACGAATGCGAGAGTTTCACAAGCACCTCCCAATCAGATTTTCAGACAACCGAACCCACGAGTGCAGATCAACGCACAGGAAATTATGGACTCAGAATACCCTGTTTTTATGCGTGGTGAACACTCGTTGTCAAGCAAAAACGCTTATCCACAGGTCCACCTGTATACAAACTATATCGATTTTCTTGCGGTCTTCCGCTCGCCGCGGCGGCGAATTGCAGAGCTTGGCGTATTGGCAAGTAGGTTGTCAAGATGTTTCTCCCAGTCTTCCGCTTCGCTTTGCTCAGCTGTTCAATCGTGGCACTTGATTCCCTGGTGTATAGGCCGCTTAGCCGCCGGCGAATCGATCAAAGCCCAAATGGGGGGGACAGGCTGCTGTACGCCTCGATCTGTAGGTCGGTCAGCCGTAGGAGGTCGAGAGGACTCTGGGCGATACCGCTCTTTCGCCTCCACTACGGGT
>JAFAPG010000603.1 GCA_019247235.1 Acidobacteriota bacterium | reverse complement strand
CGACAGCTTTATCGGGATCAAGTCCGCCAGCTTTAATCAGAGACAATGCTTCGGCGAAGGAGACTGCGTGCACAGCGGCCAGAAAATTGTTGACTAATTTCATGAGCGCGCCGCTACCGCTGGGGCCCAGGTGCACGATCTCTTGACCCAAGACCGAGAGGAGGGGCCGTGCGCGTTCGAGCGCTTGACCCGATCCTCCCACCAGAAATCGTAGCTCGCCCGAGAAGGCGTGAGGTTTACTGCCAGTTACGGGCGCATCCAGGAAATCCATGCCATGACCGGCGGCGGCTGAGGCCAGCTCCCGTACCCAGCCCACGGTTAGGGTGCTCGACTCGATCAATAACGAACCTGGAGCTGCAGCAGCGAGCGCCCCGTCTTGACCGAGCCAAATATCGCGCGACGCTCGATCGTCGGCGACCATGCTGATGAGAATGTGGGCACCGGCGGCAGCTTCCTTGACCGAGCTCCCAACCGATGCACCCGCCTCGGCAAACGGTTTCGTTTTAGCGCGGTCACGGTTAAAGACGGAAAGAGGGAAGCCGCTCGATAACAAACGCCGTGCCATTCCCGATCCCATCGTCCCCAGCCCAAAGAACGCTACCCGAGCATGTGTCATCAATGGATTCACCCCAGAGAAACGGCGCTAATCACGCTCGCCGTTGCTTTGCTTATAACCACCCGGTTTTCTAGAGAACGTCCAAAGCCCTCGAACCAAATCTCCACTCGGTCTTCGTCGGCCAGTCGGATGCCGTCACCGAAGCTGAGGCAATCGGCGCCAAGAAAGTGGACGTGAACGTCACCCGGCCGGCGATGCTGCTCAAATTTGAAGTGATGGTGCTCGATATTGGCCAGACTGTGACACATCTCGGCTTCGCCGCTGCGGATTTCTTTGCTCCATACCACTAGCGGACCGCGTTTAATGGTGACCTTTCCCGGGACGGATTGGAACTCAGGATCGATCACCAGTTCGGGCCCTAATGAACAATTTCTGAGTTTCGAGCCGGCAAGATTTAAGTAGTTTTTTTTCTCAAAACAATGGTCAGAAAATTCATTGCCCACTGTCATTCCTAAACGCCGCGGCATACCATCGGGAGCGATCCAATAGATGCCGGCGATTTCTGCCTCTTCGCCGCCATCCTCCGCGTAGCCGGGAATTTCAAGCGCCTCTCCGTGAGTGCGTAGGATGGTGCCCGTACCTTTGTAGAACCACTCCGGGGCCGTACCAATCACGCCGCAGGGGGGCCGGCCGCCCTCGATGCCCCAGCGAAACATTTTCATGCTGTCGGTCATTTCCTCGACTTCGACTGCACTCATCTGCTTTCGGTGCATGGCCTGTCGGTCACGTGCGCTCCCCAGGTGCGTGAGCCCAGTTCCGGATACAACACAGCGCGTGGGCTCCTGGGGATGATCGATAGGGGCAAGGATGCGCCAGGCCGATTGTCCCTGGTATACGCGGTCGTAGTCGACGAGCTCTTCGGTCGCCTTGTGCTCGGCGGCCGCTGACAATCCCATGCCAGCTCGAACAGCTTCCTCTGCTAACGCGTATACGGAGGAGCTTTGCGCCAGGATTCGCAGCTGTGGCTCTTCCACCAAAGCAACCCGCCGCTGATCACGATTGCCAAGTTGAACCAAATGGGTAGTCATTCGATAATTGCAAACTTCTCGCGCAAGGCCTCTTCATTGATTGAAAGTCCCAGACCAGGAGTGTTTTCATCCAGATCGACGAATCCATGCTCTGCTCTGGGCTCGCCATCGAAAATGTACCAAAACAACTCGTTGCCGACCTCGACGTCCACGACTGGAAAGTATTCCGCCAGAGGAGAGTTCAGGCTAGCCATGACTACGTGGTAGTTATGCATTTGACCAGCGTGCGGGATCACAGGGACCGAGTAGGCTTCGGCAAGGGCAGCGATTTTCCGGGCCTGAGTGATGCCTCCCACTCGATTGGTGTCGAATTGGATGACGTCGAGGGCGCCGGCTTCGAGTAGCTGACGAAAGCCGTACAGGGTGAACTCATGTTCGCCGCCTGCGATTGGAACGCGTCCCGAAGCTTTGAGCTCGGCGTAGCCACGAATGTCGTCGGCGATGACTGGCTCCTCGAGCCATCGCAGATGAAAGGGTTCAAGGAGGGGCAATATGCGCTTGGCATACTCGAGTGTCCACCCCATGTAGGCGTCGGCCATCACGTCCACCTGCTCACCCACACTCTCGCGCACAGTGCGCACCAGAGCCAAGTTCCTCTCCACACCCGATGCGCCATCGCGCGGACCCCAGCCAAAGCGAAGCTTCATCGCTTGATAGCCATCCTCTTTATAGCCTCTGGCTTCGCTGGCCAGCTGACTGAGTTCCCCACTATAGAGCCGACTGGCATAGACTGGAATGCGCGCTTTGGTGCGACCTCCGAGCAAGCGGTAAACCGGTTGCCTGGCGGATTTTGCACACACATCCCAGAGAGCAATATCGACCGCACTGATGGCTGCCATACCAATTCCCTTGCGGCCAAAGGCCATGGTTCGACGATACATGTGTTGCCACAACTGTTCGATTTCCCAAGGATCGGAGCCGATGAGGATGGGGCGCAAGTAGCAATCAATGACGCTTTTGGTAGGTTGGGGAGAAAGCGCAGCATTCCCAATTCCGACATGCCCATCATCGGTAAAGATTTCCACCAGCAACCACTCATGAAAGGTGAACGTGCCCATTGAGGGCGTAGGCATGGAGAGCAGATCCATGGGATTGGTGCAGAAGTGCGCCGGCAAAGGCACGGTGCTGCCCCTCCAGCGTGCGACCCGCGTGCGAATATCCTTGATCTTCAAAGGGCAGCCTCATAGTGGAGTTTCGACGCCCGACCGAGCGGCGCCACGACGGGAATGGCGAGCAGAATTACCAGGAAGGCAAGCAGGTGAAAACTAGCAGCTAGTCGGAATACAGGGCCATAGCCGAAGCCGTGATCGAGCAGAAATCCGACTAGTTGTCCGAAGGCAATTCCACCCATCGCGCCACCGAAGCCGGTGAGGCCGGCGACGGCGCCTACAACGCTACGGGGAAAAAGGTCAGTGGGCAGCACCATGATCAGCGTAGACCATGATTGCTGTCCGAAATACGCGAGGCTAAACAGGGCAATCGCCCAGGCTACGCCGACGTGGGGCACGGCCAAGATGAATGGCATCAAGGCGGCGCTGAGTCCGAGTGCCAGTTTCCTTGCGCGCCCGGCCGAGAACCCCCGGCTGAGCAGGTAGCTTGAAAATCCTCCACCGAGCAAACAGCCTACTCCTGAGGCGGCATATGGAATCCAGGCCACCAGGCCAACCGCCTTGATATCGAAACCACGCGCGTCGTAAAGATATTTTGGCAACCAGAACAGGTAAAAGTACCACGCCGCGTCACTAAGAAATTTTGCCAGGAGCAGTCCCCAAGCTTCTTTTATTCCGAGCAGGTCGATCCAGCGGATTCGAATACCCACCTCTGCGGTAACGGACTGGAGTTGGCGTCGTTCCGCGAAAGAAAGCTTTGGGTGCTGGTCAGGCGGAAAGTAAGATGTCCTCCACCAAATCACCCACAAAACGCCGACGGCGCCAGTAATAAAAAAAATCCATCGCCAATTTCCCACCAATAGAATGCTGGCGATCAGCGGAGGAGCAACCAGTGCTCCCACTGTAGTGCCAGCGTTGATGATTCCCATTGCTGTGGCTCTCTCGTGCGCGGGAAACCACTCTGCTACCGCTCGCGTGGCTGCTGGAAAACCGCCGCCTTCACCGATACCGAGAAGGAATCTACTTGCGGCTAGCATGGCAAAGCTCACGGCAAAGCCATGGCTCAGACAGGCGAGCGACCAAAACAACATGATGATGGCGAACCCGCGACGCGTGCCCAGAAGATCTGTCAGTTTTCCGCCTCCCGCATACATAGCGGCATAGGCGATCAGAAATGATGATTGCAGGAAAGAGAACTGCTGGTTGGAAAGGGGAATGTCACGAGCGATCGCCTTCACCGCCACGGGTAAGGTTTGGCGGTCCAAGTAACTGATGGCGATAGCAGCCGTTACCAGGATCGCGATTCGCCAACGCAAACCAGTTTCTCCGTTGCTCAGGCCCGATTGTAAGCTACCCAAACCTCCATGGCGCTCGCCTGGCGGTTCGCCCAGACATAATACGGTATGAGGGTTAGGGTTTCTGGCCTGAGCTTCGGGGCATTCAAGGTTGCCGGTGAGTAGAGAGCTTCTTCGGCTGAGGCAAGTTGGAACACCCCGCCGCGATGATGGAGAACTACGATCCCATCTAGCAAATTCGAGCGGTACTCGCTCTCAAACTCTTTCCCCAGACGTTCGGTTAAATTGATCGACATATCTGCCAGGGCTACCCCCGCAGCTTGGTCAATGGCTTCCAGGCAGTAAATGATAGGACCACGGCGGATGGCGACCCTGCCGCGATCTTCGGGAACCCGTGGATTGGAGGCCACGACCTCAGCCTCCATGGGAAAACTGAGGACCACAGTATCGCCCGACTGCCAGGTGCGTCGCAACGGCATATACTCGCCGCTTTTAACTCCGCTCTCGACGGTTCCGTTGACCACCACCGAAGCGTTCGCGGCCCAGCCGGGAATTCGTAGGAACAGTGTAAATTCAGCCGGATGAGGCGGGCTTACGGTCAGGCGAATATTGCCTTCCCATGGATAATTAGTGGTTTGCTGAACCTTCACTGGTGTGCCGTCTTCAAGATGCCAATCAAGGGTGGAATTGTCGTAGAGATGGACATACAGGCCGTCTTTGCTCGTGCTGTAAAAATAGCCTGGCAAGGAGGCGAAGGTGCGCTCTAAGTTCGGCGGGCAGCAGGTGGTGTCGTACCAAGGATTGCGGATATTGGGGCTGCCGCGGAAACCGTCGAAGGAGGCAGGATCAAAGGCCAGCGGATTGCGATAACAGTAGGTAGTGCCATCGAGCGACATGCCAGAGTTCACGCCGTTGTATAGCGCCCGCTCGATCACATCGGCGAATTTGGCTTCGCCACTCGCCGCTAGCATGCGCCAATTCCACATCAGATTTCCGATTGCGGCACAGCTTTCGCCATAGGCCTGGGCGTTTGGCAGCTCATAGGGATTGCCGAATGCCTCCCCCTGAGCACGAGCGCCAACTCCGCCAGTGATGTACATCTGCCGCTTGGTCAAATCCTCCCACAGGGTATTCAACGTCTTCCAGTAAGCCTGGTCGCCGGTCTCCAGATAATAGTCGGTCGCTCCGCAGCAGGCGTACATCGCGCGCACGGCATGGCCTTCCAGTTTGGTGCGCGAGGTAAAAGGAGTTCCGCAGAACATATACACAATGCGCTCGGGCGGGATTGGCCAGCGATCGTCGCCATGCAAAATATAACCCGCAAGTTCTACGTACTGTCGCTTACCGCTCGTGCGGTAAAGCTCGATCAAAGCCATTTCGATTTCAGGATGGCCAGAGATGATTGGCTTCTGATTGGCTCGAGGACCGTAGTTCGGGATCACAAAGCTATCGACCATACGCATGCCAGCGTCAAGCAGCGTGCTGTCTCCGGTGGCACGGTAATAAGCAATCGCTCCCTGCAATAGATGGCCAAGGCAATAGAGTTCGTGGCCAACCTCTTGACTGTGCTGAAGCATTCTCTCCGACACCCGATCGCCTTGGTAATAGGTGTTGAGATAGCCGCTCGGCTCCTGGACGGCAACGACATCGCGAATCATCAAATCGGTGGTGCGGCGGAGTTCGGGAAGCGAAGCAGATTGCAACGCCCAGCCCACCGATTCGGTCCACTTATAGATATCGGAGTCTGAGTAGTAAGGCCCGATTTGCGGCGCTGTGCTTTTTCCCACTAAGCGGCGGAAGTTATCCATCCGGCCATGGTGCTCCAGTTGGTCGTGCATGGTTGGAATACTTCGTTCGACGTTGGTCTTCCGCCGTTTTGACCAAAAGCCAGCTTCAATCGTCACGGAGCGAACCGGCACGCAATGCAGCTTGGCATAGGGGGAATT
>JAFAPG010000591.1 GCA_019247235.1 Acidobacteriota bacterium | reverse complement strand
TAGCTAGAACCAAGTCGCAGCTCGAGGAAGTTGCGACCCGAGCGCACAGGCTCGAGACCGACGTACTGGTTATCGACGCGGACGTGTCCCAGGCCGAAGATGTCGCGACGATTGCTGATTTGACCCTGCAAAGCTATGGATCGATCGACGTCCTGGTAAATGCAGCTGCTATCCACGGTCCTGTTGCCCATCTCTGGGAATCGGATGCAGAGAACTGGATCGCCGCCATGCATGTCAACCTAGTAGGGACGTTCCTCTGTTGTCGGGCTGTCATTCCTCACATGATTGCCAAGAAGAAAGGTAAGATCATCAACTTCTCAGGTGGTGGGGCGACGTCTCCCTCGCCCTTTTTGAGTGCCTATGGCGTTTCCAAAGCTGCGGTTGTCCGATTGACTGAGACCCTGGCACTCGAGTTGCAAGGCCATCACGTTGAGGTGAACGCCATCGCCCCGGGCATGGTGGACACTCAAATTCACGATGATGTCCTTGCCGCGCCTGGGATTACGCCTGAGCTGGTGGAACCTATACGGCGTTTGCGAGAAAACGGCAAGGGAGGAGTTCCAAAGGAGGTTCCTGCAAGACTAGCGCTATTCCTGGCATGCTCAAGATCGGATGGTCTGTCGGGAAAGCTGATAGCCGCTCCCCATGATGATTGGCAAGCCTGGGACAAGCAGCGCATTCAGGAACTGATGAGCGATGCCTGGTTAACGATGCGCCGAATTGACGAGTTTACCTTGAAAACGCTACTTTCAAAGCCGCTAGTTTAACGCATTTACATTCTTTGGGTTGCGCTTCTGAGCTCCGTCTCGTAGTCTTTTCTCAACCCGACTCAGCACGCTTTTAGGCAACCACAACATGCTGACGCTTAGAGTTGCAATTATCGGCGCCGGTCGCATGGGCAAGATCCGTGCATTATCCGCGAGAGCTCACCCCCAATGCGAGGTGGTGCACGTTTCAGACCAGGCTGCAGACTTGGCTCGAGCGTTGTCCCTGGAATTTTCCTGTTCCTATGGCACACACTGGCGGCAGGCTGTCGAGCGCGACGATGTTGATGCGGTTGTGGTCGCAACCCCGCACAAGTTTCTTGCACCCATCGCGGCGGCAGCAGTTCGCCATGGCAAGTACGTTTTTTGTGAGAAACCTATGGCTCGAAGCTCGACAGAAGGAAAAGAGATTCTCGCTGCCCTAGGAAGATCAAAAGACGCTACCCTTGCTCCGGCGGTCGTTGTGGGTTACACACTGCGACATCACGCCGCAATCGCACGTGCAAAAGAACTGGTTAGCTCTGGGGCGATTGGGGAGCCCTTTTACGTCCGAGGCCGTTATGGTCATGGCGGTAGGTCTGGATATGAACGGGAATGGAGAGGGAACCGCGAGCTTGCAGGTGGAGGGGAACTGTTAGATCAAGGAGTGCACTTAATTGACCTGAGCCGTTGGATATTGGGAGAGTTCTCGCAAGTTTTCGGCTTCGTCAACAGCTATTTTTGGAAACCAGAACAGAAGTCTTCCTGCCACGATTCGACAGGGGAATTGTCAGCCGACGAAAGCCTTGGCGGGAAGAATGTCGAGGATAACGCGTTCATACTGATGAGGACGGCCCAGGAAAAGACCGCGATGCTCCATGTAAGTTGGACCCAGTGGAAAAATTTGTTCACCTTTGAGATCTTTGGGCCCCAGGGGTCGGTATCGGTCGATGGCCTGGGGGGGAGCTACGGCGAAGAGCGATTGACGCTCGCTCGAAGACTGAGCGGGGGCGGCGCTCCCGAGATGACCGAAATTCGCTTCAACCAGGTTGCGTCAGCCGGCAATGGTGGCGATGGTTGGCGGGCGAACCAGGAGGAAGCAGCCATTACCGTAACAACCAATTGCTGGGATGAGGAGTGGGCGGATTTTGTACGCGCCATCGAGAAGCCTAACCCGAAGAGGGCGGCTACGGCGGCAGACGGCTATGAAAACTTGAAAATAGTAGACGCCCTCTACCACTCTGCGCGACATAATACGCCCGTCAATTTGAATTCATTCCATCGACACTCTGAAGGCGAGAGCAAGAAGCTCGACGTCGCCTGCTCTGCTCCTGTGAGTGAGGTCCACGGCCAGCTCTGAACCAAGACAGTTTCGACCTAAAGAGGAAAGTTATGATTCTTGCTCGTGCTCCGTTGCGAACACCATTGGGAGGTGGAGGCACGGACCTTCCTTCTTACTACAGCAAATTTGGTGGCTTCATATTGAGCGCGGCAATTAACAAGTATGTTTACATCGCAGTGAACCGTCCCTCCGCCGACGATTACATTCGTGTCAAATACTCGCGTTACGAGCAGGTGTGTTCTCCTGAGCAGGTTGAGCACGACTTAGTTCGGCCCACCCTTCGGCTACTCGGACTTGACAGTAATCTAGAGATTGTCTCACTGGCTGACGTCCCGGATGGAACTGGGCTAGGGTCTTCCAGTGCGTATCTGGTGGCGCTGCTGAATGCCCTGCGAGAGTTAAAACGGGATAAGACCCCGACTCAGAACCTGGCGGAAAACGCCTTTCACATTGAACGTTGTCTGGCTGGGCACCCGGTCGGTAAACAGGATCATTACTTGGCGGCGTTTGGTGGCATTACGGTTCTGGAAATCGCGAGTGACGGTGAGGTCAAAGTATCGCCGCTGCACTTGTCTATCAGCGCACTCGAAGATCTTCGCAGTGCGGTATTGCTCTTCTACACCGGCCAAAACCGATCGAGCACCACCATTCTTCGACATCAAGAAACGGATACTCAGGCGCAGAATCTGGAAGTGATCGACAGCCTTCATCGAACGAAGGAGTTGGGTTACCGAGTGAAAGAAAGCCTCGAAAAAGGAGACGTCGAGCGATTTGGTTTGCTTCTCGACGAACACTGGCAAAATAAAAAACGTCGATCCAGCCATATCAGTGATTCTCGCATTGACAACTGGTATCAGCTAGCCCGAGATAGCGGAGCGCTGGGGGGAAAAATCATGGGAGCTGGCGGCGGCGGTTTTTTCATGTTTTGTTGCCCCAACGGAGGAAAAAGCAAGCTTCGCGCGAATATGAGTGCGGCGGGTCTGCGCGAAATAAAATATGATTTTGAGTTTGAAGGATCAAAGATCGTCGCCAACATTTAGACCGTAAGGTCCGGTAACTGGCGAAGCTGTTCGCGGCTTACACTCCAGAAATTGCGTTTTCAGCTACAACCACCTGCCTCCAAGCGCCCTGTCTCTAGCCATACGTCTAGGCGGGTCGGCGGGTCCACTGCGGGAACATATCGTCCTGCTATCTTTCTCGATCGCGACGGCGTTATCAATCGCCTCATTTATCACAAGGACGTCGGCATCATCGACTCTCCTTTCACGGTTCGTCAATTCGAGATCTTCCCTCGAGTAGCTCGCGCCATCCGTCTGTTTAACAGTTTGCGAATTCCCGTGATCGTCGTCTCCAACCAGCCGGGGATCGCGAAGGGCCACTTCAACGCCGCCACTCTACATAGTTTTGACAGAAAGATGCACTCCGTTCTTTCATCCGCAGGTGCTCACCTGGACGCAGTTTATTACTGCCTGCATCATCCGCAAGCGGTTTTGCCGGAGCTACGAAAACGCTGTGGCTGCCGCAAGCCAGGCATCGGGATGTTACAACGGGCCGTGGGGGAGTTCGCTGTGTCCTTGCCAGATTCCTTCATGATTGGTGATGGAATCACCGACATTGAAGCAGGAAGTCGTGCGGGATGCAAAACGGTGTTCATCGGTAACTGGAAATGTGAATGTTGTAAGTTCATTCGTCCCCCAGGTTTGCGTCCAACCTTCATGGCGAGCGATCTCTGGGAAGCCGCCCAACTGGTGGTCGGCAAACTGAGAAGAGAAGTTAGAAAGTCCTGGTTAGAGACTACTACTCACGTACCCCCAGGATAAGCCGCGACAACTTACAACAAGGTAGATCCCAGCATGGCCTCTGTCCGCAAAGTCGTAATTCCTGCAGCCGGTTTAGGTACGCGTTTTTTGCCGGCAACCAAAGTGCTTCCCAAAGAGATGCTCCCAGTCGCGGCGCGACCATTGATCCAGTATGCGGTTGAGGAAGCAGCTCTTAGCGGCGCCGAGAGTGCCATCATAGTGGTGGCACCCGGCAAAGACCTTGTGGTCCGCCATTTCGAGCGCAACCTCTCTTTAGAACAGGTGCTTGCTCTTCGCGGCAGCAGTGATGACGTGCAACAGATCCGCCGAGTTTCCGAATTGGTAGAAATCCGAACCGTGCAGCAAGATCAGCCGCTTGGTCTGGCCAAAGCCATTGCCGTAGCTCGTCCATTGATTGGAGATGAGCCATTCGCGGTAATTCTGCCCGACGCATTAATCCACGCGGACATTCCCTGCGTCCGGCAGTTGATCAAGTGCTACGAGCAACTGGGTAGCTCGATCGTGGCAACCCAGCAGGTCGATCCCTCCGAGGTTAGCCAGTTTGGAATAATCGATGTGCTGCCGCTTTCTCATCAAGGTCAAATGGACAAGCTCTTTCGTGTAACCGGACTGCAGGAGCGTCCACTACCAACCGAAGCGAGATCCAGGTACGGTATTTTTGGACGTTACGTGCTCGAGCCATATATATTTTCGTGTATAGATGAAACTCCCCTTGGCCGGGGCGGAGAATTTCAGCTTACCGATGCTTTGGCCCTTTATTCCGCCCGGAAACCTCTCTACGCGTATCGTTTTGAAGGCTCTCATTATGATGCTGGCAGCAAGCTGGGATTCGTTGAGGCTTCATTGGCGTATGCTTTGAGGGATCCCGAGATTTCCAATTCTTTGCGACAGCATCTCTTACGGCTGGGGGCGTCGTTCTCAAGCACAATCCAATAATTCTTTCTCGAGGGAACATGAGCTACACGAGCCAGTACTTTGCAGAAGCTACGGAAATCATTCGTCGCATTGACCCATCTATTGTCGAACTAACGGCTGATCTGCTAGTTCAAGTTCGTCACCAAGGCGGACGGATCTTTTTTCTTGGTGTTGGCGGCGGGGCGGGACATGCGTCCCATGCGGTGAATGACTTTCGCACGATTGCCGGATTTGAGTGCTACTCACCGAGCGACAACGTGTCGGAACTTACCGCGCGAATTAACGACGACGGGTGGGACACTTGCTATCAAAAGTGGCTGCAAGGCAGCAGACTGACGGCGCGCGACCTCATTTTCGTTTTCTCGGTCGGC
>JAFAPG010000588.1 GCA_019247235.1 Acidobacteriota bacterium | reverse complement strand
TGACCTCGAGACTTTGCTTACGGGCTTCCGCGACCATGGAGCCGCAGTCTTTCGCCTGCTGGAGGAGCAACTCCCCAGCCTTCCCCCCGACGTCAAGCAAATTGGCGCCTCGGTGCTGGCCCTGAGAGAGCGCGTTCTGGATAGTTTCGCGGCTCCGGCAGCAGAGGACTGCCAAGGACAGCGCATCCGAGTCCACGGAGACTACCACCTCGGGCAGGTACTCAGAACACAAAATGATTTCGTTATTCTCGATTTTGAAGGCGAACCAGCCCGTCCGCTTGCCGAGCGCCGTCAAAAGCAGTGCCCACTGAAAGATGTGGCTGGGATGATGCGATCGTTTAGCTATGCCGCCTACGCGGGTTTGCTCCAGTTTTCCGAACCTCACTCGCAATCATTTTCCGAGCTTATGCCCTGGGCGCAACTTTGGGAACGTTCTGCGGTTCGCGCGTTCTTGCATAGTTACCACCAAATCACCGCGCAGGCGGGTTTTTGGCCATCTACAAGCGCCGACTTTCTCGAACTGCTCAACCTCTTTTTGCTAGACAAGGCGCTCTACGAGGTGCGTTATGAATTGAACAGTCGTCCGGCTTGGCTATCGATACCCTTGCTCGGTATTCTCGCTGCTTTGAAAATTAGTCGTTGAGCGCCGCACACTCGCCGCCGACTCTACTTTTCTCAAGATCTCATCGAGTGCGGCACGATCCAAGACCTGGCCATGGGCAATCACGACTTTTATTTTCTCGGTATTGCGAATATTTTTGAGCGGGTTCGCGCCGAGCAACAGCAGGTCAGCAAATTTTCCGGCTTCGATTGAGCCAATACTGGCTTTCATGCCGAGAAATACGGCTGGGTTGCTGGTAGCAGTCTCGAGAGCCTCCATGGGAGTAAAAACCGCTTCCACAAAATTGGCCAGTTCGTCGTGCAAGCTAAAGCCAGGCAGAATGTAAACGCCCGCAGCAGTGTCAGTCCCTGCCATAAATGGCACTCCAGCATCGTGGAACGCTCCCACCATCTGCAAATTTCGTGCGAAGTACTCCTGGCGCAGAACCAAGGGGTCGCGCACGAGATCCGGCAGCATCTCGTCGGCAAAGCGGTGCCAGGTGACGTCGCGCCAGTAAGCGGGAACGTACTTATCGAGAGCTGATGTTTGAGATCTCGTTGGTCTAGCAACGTTCCGCCCCGTTGCCAGACTAATGTAGGGACCTGCCATGTCTGGCTCTTGGCCAGAAGTTTGGCAAGCAACGCACACTTATCGGAGTTCTGCGTGGCCAGCAAAAGTTTTAGGTTGCCTTCGCCTGCGACGAATTTGGCCTCGTCTGTCGAACATCCTTCGAAGATGCCCATCGGGTGCTCAATACTGTTCTGCCCGACCCAGACGACTTCCTCGAATCTTTCGTCGACTACGAGGAAAAGAAGATCCACATTTCTGAGGGGCCTTCGCCGACCTCGCTCGAGCGAACCCAATATCGAGGAGCCCGCCCCGAGGCACGATGCATCCTTGGCGTAAACTCTTGAGCTCACTCAGCTGCGTGGCTGTGATCGAGACAGCGCAAGCTGGGCGGCGTGATAACCGCACATACCGTGTACCCCGCCCCCGGGCGGGGTCGATGCCGAGCAGATATAAATGTCCGGGGCGCTGGTCGAGTAGCGGCGCCAGGATGGCCGAAATAAGAAGTGGCGAAGGTCGAGTGGTCCTCCCTGAATGTCTCCCCCCACCAGGTTGGCATCCATAGTTTCCAGATCCGCCGGATAGAGCACCCTCTTCCCCAAGACCCGATCTTGAAAACCTGGAGCAAAGCGCTCGATCTGCTTTTCTAAGCGGGGAAGCATATCAATCTTGGAGCCATGAGGAACGTGACAATAAGCCCACGCCGTGTGCTTGCCAGCGGGTGCGCGTGAGTCATCGAATAAGCTCGGCTGAGAGAGAAGTACAAACGGATGATCACTGACCGTCCCCGCACGCATCGCCTTTTCTGAAGCTCGAATCTCCTCAAACGTGCCCCCCAGATGTACGGTCGCCGCTCGCAAGCAGGCGGAGGATTTCCAGGGTATCGGCGTACTCAGTGCATAGTCAACTTTGAAGACCCCAGGTCCGTACTGATACTTACGCAGCCCACGGCGGTAGCTGCTGGAAAACCGTTCACCGCCAAGAGCAAGCAACTGCTTCGGAGTCACGTCGCAAAGAAATAGGTCGTAGGCGGGCAATGACGAGATGGACGTGACTGGAGACGACGTTCTGACCCTGCCTCCCAGTGCACCAAGATAACGGCAGAGAGCGTTGGTCAATGATTGGGCTCCGCCGCGGGGAATAGGCCAACCTACGCTATGCGCGGGGACGGCCATCAACATGGCAAAGGCTCCGCTCAGGGGCTCATCCAGGCTGAGAAAGGAATGAGCGGCCAGACCGGCCCAAAGGGCGCGTGTCCGGGGGCTGCGAAAGTGCGCAGCAATGCCGGCAGCCGAGCGAAAGGCGGCTCTGGCGAAGCGCGCCATCAACCAAGGATGCTTGGGAAATGTGGGAGGGCGCAATACTTCACAAAAAAGTTCATGCCAGTGCTCAACGAAAGCTCTTAGCAGCTTCACCCAAGCTTTTCCATCTTCTCCGAGCGAGCTTTGCATATCAGTCAGATCTGATTCGAGCAACGCTGATGAGCCGTCATCGAAAGGATGCGCCAGGGGAACCGGAGAATGGATCCATTCCAGCCCATGGGCGACCAGCGGCAAGGAGGAGAAAAATGGCGAAGCCGCGCCCAGCGGGTATACAGCCGATCCGAAATCGTGCAAGAAGCCCGGGAGAGTTAGCTCCATGGTTCGTACTGCACCTCCAGGCGTGGCCTGCGCTTCGAACACATCTACTTCCAAGCCTGCCTGCGCCAGAACAATGGCCGCAGCCAAACCGTTCGGGCCCGAGCCGATAACACAAGCTTTGTCCGCCATGCGCTATTCCCTGGGCGCAAGCGTCGGCCATTCGGTAACGGCGACGCTTCCGTCAGCTCTTCGTTCGAGCGCCGGGGCGTAGAGACCTAAGAGTTGACGTCTCCACCACATGCCCGTGGCCCGCTTCTCCGCCATGGTCGTGAACCAGTATTGCCAGAGCACGGCACGAACCTGGCGCGGCGGGTCCTTGCCAAATGGATTGGCCGCAAATAGCTCTAGCACATCGCTTTGATTCGCAAGCAGGCGTAATTCGGTATTGGGTACAATCGGCTGCTCTCGCCAGGAACTAAGCGAGGCGAACCATAGGTTCCAATCAAAGCGTGGTTGATAGGGTGCATAAATCCTGGGCGGCTGCTTTGGATCCTGAGGCTTATTAGCAAACGAGTAGGCCATCCAGTTCTCGCCATCTCTAGAGCCCTGAAACTCAATTTCGTACCGGCCGCGGGTCATTACTGCGAATAGACCGTACTGATTGGCAACCCGAAATGGCTCCAAGGCAGCCACCGGAGCGACGGGTAAAGGCAATTTGGCAAACATCCATAGCAGCTTCGCCAGAGTTCCATAAAAGATCCAAGCGAGCAGAATTGTGCTCAAATACAGTT
>JAFAPG010000126.1 GCA_019247235.1 Acidobacteriota bacterium | reverse complement strand
CAGTCGAGCGACGAATCGCGGCGCTCTCGGAGCGTCTGAAATTGGAAAAGCGCAAAGGGAAGAAGGCCGCGGCAGCGAAGTATGAACCTATCAAGGGCCACTTCCCAGGCGCTGACCATCCGCTTTCGGTCGTCCAAATTGACCATACCCAAATGGACGTCGTCGTAGTCGATGAGGAACACCGCCAGCCGATTCAGCGACCTTGGCTGACTGTTGTCATTGATGTATTTAGTCGCATGGTGCTTGGGTTCGCCATTTATCTCGAGAAGCCCAGCGCTTTTACAGCAGGACTGGCGATCGCACAAGCGGTACTACCCAAGGAGAACTGGCTTGCTGACGTCGGCGTGCAGGCCGATTGGCCTTGCTGGGGGAAAATGTGCAAAATCCATTGTGACAATGCCAAGGAGTTCCGAGGTACTGTGATTGGCCGCGCGTGTGAGGACCACAACATGGTGGTGGAACATAGACCGCCGCGAGAACCGCGCTACGGTGGCCATATCGAACGCGGTTTTGGGACATGGCTCGCTCGAGCTCGCCGCCTCAAAGGTACGACCTTTTCCAATGTCGAGCAAAAGGGTGACTATGATTCAGAACGCCGGGCTGTCATGACTCGCGCCGAACTCGAAAAATGGTTCACCATCTACGTGGCCAAGGTCTACGCGAATACGTTTCACAACGGCATAAAGACGACGCCGCTGGCGAAGTATAAGGAAGGGATATTGGGAACTGACAATCGCCCGGGCATCGGTCTGCCGGATCGCATTGCCGAACCGACTGCCTTCATGCTCGACTTCATGCCCTTCGAGGAGCGCACAATCCAGGAGTACGGCGTGGTGATTGACCACATTTTCTTCTGGGACGATGCACTGCGACCCTGGATTCATGCGTGCGATCCGAAGGACGCTAAACGGGCGCGCAAATTCATCTTTAGAATCAACCCGCGCGATCTGCGTGAAATCTATTTTCGGGATCCGGTCAGCAACACATACGTCGCAATCCCTTACCGCGATCGCACTCGGCCGCCGGTCAGTCACTGGGAGATTCAGGCTGCTGAGAAGCGTTTGCGTGAGGCTGGCTACACGCGCGTGGATGAGCCTCTGATCTTCGCAGCCGTGGACGAAATGCATCGGGTGGAGCAAGAATCCGAACTCAAGACCAAGAAAGCGCGGCGCGCACGAGAAATGCGCCATCGGCCGCCACGACGGCCTTCCGCAATCCCGGCAAGGCCTGGATCCAAAGCCGCCACAGTTGCCGAAACCGATCTCTATGCGGAGCGAGTCGAAGCGTTCGAGGGCATTGTGGAGCCGGAATAAATCCCGAATAAGTTATGAACGGTGAGCACCTTTCTCCCAAAACACGCGAGCTGCTCGGCAGGCCGATTGAAGAGCGCATTGCGCATATTCAGAAGGACAGTTGGATACCGTACTCGCAGGCCAATCGGGTTCTCCAACAACTGGAAGATTTGTTGCAGCATCCCAAGTGCGACCGCATGCCGAACCTGGCAATCTCGGCGCAGACCAACAATGGGAAGACGCGTCTCACGAAGCATTTCTTATCCCTCCATCCGGCTACGGAGGCCAGCAGCGGGGCGATCGCGGCGCCAGTTTTCTATGTGCAATGCCCTAGCTTTCCTGACGAATCGCGACTGTACAGTGCGATCCTATTGAAGCTGTGCAAGAGATCTCGTGCTAATGCTTCGGCACAAGAAAAACTCCTACTCATTCTGGACGCCTTCTCGAGAATCGAGATGCGCGTCCTCGCCGTCGACGAAGTGAATTTCGCCGAAGTCGGTACTGCCGCAAAACAGAAACGTTTTCTGAATGCGCTTCGATATTTGGGCAACGAGCTTCGAATCTCGATCGTCTGCCTCGGCACTGAGGAAATGATGCGGGTGCTCCGGTCGGTGTCCTCTGTTGAGAACCGGTTTCCACCGGCGGTTCTTCCGCGATGGCAAACTGATAACGAGTTTCGCAAACTGCTGGCCTCATTCGAAAAGATCATTCCGCTGAAGTACCCATCGAATCTGCAGGGCAACAGCGTTTTGACCGCTAAACTTCTGTCACGCTCCGAGGGAACGATCGGCGAGCTAAAGACGCTCCTTGCCACCGCGGCGGCGGACGCAATGCGCAAGGGA
>JAFAPG010000740.1 GCA_019247235.1 Acidobacteriota bacterium | reverse complement strand
CGTCCCGCTCGCCTACTGGATCGCGTATTCAAAATGGCGGTGGAAGTTTTTGGTTGAGTCGCTCGTAGCCTTGCCCATCGTATTGCCGCCGACCGTGCTCGGCTTTTATGTGCTGGTTGCGCTCGGGGAACGCAGTCCCCTGGGACGATGGTGGCAGTCGATGACCGGCCACACCTTGGCTTTTACCTTCGAAAGCTTAGTCGTTGGTTCGGTGTTCTACAGCCTTCCTTTTGCCGTTCAGCCGCTGGCATCTTCCTTCGCTGCAGTCGACGCTCGTCTTCTTGCCGCATCGGCAGTGCTCGGCGCCTCTCGCTTCCGCACCTTCCGGCGAGTGATATTCCCTCTATCTGTTTCCGGACTAGTGACCGGAATTGCCCTAAGTTTTGCCCATACCATGGGAGAGTTTGGGGTCGTGCTCATGGTAGGGGGCAACATTCCGGGAGTGACGCGCACGCTTTCGATTGATATCTATGACCAAGTGCAAGACCTCAATTATTCCGCCGCGAATAAAACTGCTTTGCTCCTGATCTTGATTGCTTTTGTCCTCCTATCGCTCGTGTACTCGATCGATCGCAGGTTTTCAAGGATATGGTCACGAATCTTCCCTATGTAGACATAGAGACGACTCAACTGCCCCGCTCGGCTCTTGACGTGAGAGTCCGGGGAAAGGTCCGGGATCAGAGCGCGCTATTCGAACTCGACGTCACCTGCCGGGTGGAAAATGGAATCACCATCCTGTTTGGCGCCTCCGGTGCCGGTAAGACCACACTTCTGGATGTCATTGCCGGGCTGAGAACTCCGCAAGCAGGACAGATTACGATCGGCAAGCGAGTACTCTTCGATTCTGACAAAGGAATCAATCTCTCCGTCCAGTCAAGAAGACTTGGGTATGTCTTTCAAGACGTAGCCCTGTTCCCGCACTTATCTGTCGCCGCTAACGTTCATTACGGGCTGAGGGGGCGCGGCGTTGAGAAACAGCAGCAACACGCTGACGAGATCATGCACGCCTTGGGGATCGTTACCCTGAGAGAGCGTCGTCCGGCGCAACTCTCGGGCGGAGAGCGTCAGCGGGTAGCCCTGGCACGAGCCCTGGTTACCCGTCCTGCGATCTTGCTGCTCGACGAACCTCTCGCGGCTCTCGATTTACCTGTGCGGATGAAAATTGCCGAGGATCTCAGACGGACGATTCAGGCGGAGCCGCTTCCCGTGATTTACGTTACCCATAACCGCGATGAAGTCTTTCTGCTGGGAGAGAAGCTTCTGGTATTAGAGCGAGGGAAGCTGATTGCCCACGGTACACCCCATGAGGTGATGTCTGCTCCACGAAACGAAACGGTCGCGCAGCTTGCCGGTTTTGAAAATATCTTCGATGCGCGCGTGGCCGAAATACACGCAGATCGAGGGACCATGAGCTGCAAGATTGGCTCGTCGGGACTGGAACTTGAGACGCCCCTCGTGCGCGCCCCAGCTGGATCGAAGCTGCGAATTGGGATCAGTGCAGGAGACATTCTTCTCGGGACCTCGCTCCCGGTTGGCTTAAGCGCACGAAATATCCTCCCCGGCCGCCTGCTGTCGCTTTTGCAAAAAGACGCCGCGGTGCTTGCTCGAGTAGACTGTGGCGCGGAATTCACCGTCCGCCTTACGATGAGCGCCTGCGAGTCCTTGGAGCTCATGCCGGGGAATCAGGTCTGGCTGATTCTAAAGACGCACTCCTGTCATTTGCTCGAATGCGAAGTTTAGGGTAAGAATCCGTAGCCCCCCTCAAGTCGCGGAGTTATAGGTTATTTTGGGCTTCTTCGATCTTTGGCAGTTCGATAACTCCTACCCATTGTCCGCGTCGACGTTCGACGAAGACGAGGGTTCCACCCAGAATTGAAGCTGCCACTTCGGGCGTGAGGTCGATGTGATATCCGAAGTATCTGGTTTTCCACTCCTGCCATCGGTGCCATCGATCAAATAGCGAGCGGGGCGCCTGATACTTGGTGGAAAACACCAGGGCTACATCGAAGTGAACCTTCGCGTCAGCCGCCGACAGCAGTTGTTCGGCGGTGAAGTCATCGATTCTGACCACCGGCACAGGCTCATCGACGTAGCCGAGGTAGGGTCGTGAAAGCTCGTCGCTCGCCGGCCACGCCGTCAGCACCCTGGCGTGCGGATATTTTGTCTCAAGCCATGCTTCGGCGCGCTTGTGCAAGCGAACGTAATCTCCATAGGCGAGATTGTCTTCGGGCGAAAACCCGTATGGGGGATTTACGAAGAGGGCGCCAACAAACGCCAGGGCTACGATGGCGATGATTACATGCCATGGTCTAAGGCGTCGCCATACAGTGGAGACACAAACCAGTACGACCAAGGGAACGACTGGCAGCATATAACGAGCCAGGACCGCGCCGCCAAGCACGGACAGGACTACGACGTAAAGGGCGGCGACCGCCAGGAAACTAGCCTGGAAAAAGAGCTCTATGCGTGGCCGTCGGCCCTCGGAATCTTCAATGGCGGGAAACTTCATGGCCAAGAGCGCGGCGCCCGTCAAAACGTAGAGATTGGGATAACCGATCGTCTGCCAGATTCGCAGGAGCAAAGCCAGCAGGATCCGCAACGGATGTAAGGTCGCTTGGACGTTATAAGCAAAAAATTCAGGGTTGCCAAATACAAATCCTGTGCGGGCATAGTGATAGGCATACCAGACGGTCAGCGGAACAACCGGCACTATCAAGGCGAGCAAGGACGACCGATTTCCGATTCCGAACCGCTCAATTCTGGGCCATATCTTTTTCACCGCTACGCGGGTTGCTAGCAGCTGCCATACGCACAAGGCCAGGGGAACAACAATGGCTGTTTCCTTGGCGAGCGCAGCTATCCCAAACCAGAGAGCCTCTTGTAGCGATCGTCGCTCGGTGTAAGCTTTGAGAGCCCAAAAGGTGAATCCGGCGGCGGGCAAATCGACCAGAGCCAGTGAACTCTGGGCAAAGAAGACCGGGTAAAGAGCAGTAAGCAGCGTCGTGGCAGTTGCTACTCTGTAATTGCTTACCGCGGCTGCCAGCTGAAATACACCCAGAAGCGAGAATGCGGCGAGGGCCAACATCGCAGATCGGGTTACCAGCGGACTTTGGCCAAATCCTTTCCAACAAAGTGCCAGCCAGGCTAAAACCAGGGGAGGATGGGCGTTCGACGGAGTCGAATGCGGAATCAGAAAGCCCTGAGACAAGTCGCGCGCCGCGGGAATATAGTAGCCGGCCTCATCCCAAAAGTAGGGCAACCGCAACA
>JAFAPG010000739.1 GCA_019247235.1 Acidobacteriota bacterium | reverse complement strand
GCCTCTCTCGATCGAGTTACCGAATGGAGATCGGAAGCAGTTGCGCGCCTGAGACCACGAAATCCAGTGGGGGAGTAGCCGTCTCGCTTACCGAGGATTCACCGAGCACCGTCATATCCTGGGTTCCGCGCATTCCGTCCATCACATTCATCACCGACAGCGGCAGCGCGGGCATGACTTTGTCGGCGACCATGGCTTCCGGATCCTGTTCGAGGACGGAAACGTAAACGCGATTACTGACATGCTGTTTATTGAGCACTCCGATGGTGGAGGCTAGGTCAAGCTTTTGTATTGCGGAAGGTCCGCGGCGCAAGCGGTCGAGCATCTCGCCATCGCTGACTAGGACGTGCAAGGTGGAACTCTTCGAAGCCGAAGGGGGGATGCGCACCGGAATATGCTCGATGACGGCGTCTCCGCGATAGGGGCGGAGAAGCACTTCGACCGTGATTTCATCGCCCGGGCGGGCTTCGCTGACGTCGGTGCGAGCGCTTTCAAGACGCGCCCAGCGTCGGGCGTTAGCGATCTCGAAATCCAGCTCCAGTCCGCGAATCGCGGGGGTGTCGTAGGGATTATCGTAGATGCGGCCGAAGGTGCCACCGATGGAGCTGGCCGCGGCCAAGGCCGCGGGCTGCAGGCCGTCAACGCTGGCAAACATGTCCTGTAGCTTAACCGAGGGGAACCCTTGCACGTTGATGGCTCCGCGCATCGAGTATGTCGTCTCATCGCCGTACTCATTCACTCCATGCAGGGCATTGTAGACGGTCGTCGAGATGGCCACCGGACTGAGGCGGGCGTTATTTAAGACTTCATAGTGAAAGACTTTGGCGTTCGAGGTGCCGTGGATGGTGAGCGTGACCGGGATCATTTCTGGTGATTTGCCAAATTCGCCAAGGATTCCGGTATGACGGTCCTGGACAAAGGAACCGACGGTTTCGGTGGCATTTACGATCTTGAAGGCATTCAGGGGGGAGGGCAGGGTCGCGAGCACTTCGGCTTTGGTCATGGGCAGGTCGACCATGCCAAATTGCAAAAGAGGATGTCCGCAGGCAAGCAGATGTTCGCTATCGATATAGGTGACAGTGCAAGTCGCGGCAATGTTCATGTCGCCGCGCACCAAGACGGCGCTTACGGCTGAACCCGGGACCATCGGCTCCGGTTGTTTGCGGTCCGTGGCCGAACCCACTCCCATGACCGGCACGATTCCTTGGGAGGCAAACTGGGGCGCGAATTTTTGTATTACTTCTTCAGAAAACCCGCTAAATACCAGGGGTGTTTCGATAGGTTTCAGGTAATTGGCGAAGCCTTCGGCTGTCGAGCTGGGCAGGCCGGGACCGGAGGTTTTCGCGGCCAGTCCCGAGGATGCCTTCGCCTCGAGCGGAGTAGTTGGGGTATGATCAAGCGCGCTAATCTCGAGCATCTCGGAAATCGGGGTGATGCCGGCGATAGGCTCTTTCGAGAATTCGCCGATGCGGAAAGCCACCGCGCCAGCGAGCTTCCCTTCAAAATAAACCGGACTGCCGCTCATGCCCGCAACCACACCCGTGTAATCAGCTTTGGGCCCCCCCAAGCGGACCAGAATCACGTCCCCTTTGGGCCCATTGGCATTTTTGAGCACACCGAGAACCTCTACCTCCATGGCTTCCGGCTTAGTGCCCTGAAACACCGTGTAAGCGACGCCCCGCATGCCAGCATGGATCTGCTCGAGCGGTATGGTCTGTACGGACGTGTTCGATTGTGCGGGAGCGAAACAGGAGAGTACAACACTATACACAACTGCAACGGCGAGAGCAGCTCGTCTCATTTTGCCCTGCGGGACGGCCCGTGAGCCGGTCCAAAAACTGAAATTAGACTTCGCTTTCCTCGTTTTTGCCGGTGGGGAGCGATCGAGCCGGACAAAACATCCCAATCGCGAAGCTCTGCGTCTATACTAACACGGAGTAATCTAGAGGCAGCGATGTTTTTCAGGCAGTTGTCAAGGAAATGTCAGCCAATCAACGACTTGTGCAAGATCGTTTCTCTCCTGATAGTAATCGGCTGCAGCTGGTTTTGGGTGGGCCCGGCGCGGGCACAGCAAGGTCAGACCAGCCAGCCGGCGGCGAATTCTGAGCAGAGTCAGAATCCTAATCAGCAGGAGGCGCCGCCTGAAGCGGGTGGTCCCAATAGCGACAGCCCCTATGCCATTCCGAAGAAAGGGGCGGAGCCGCCGGCCCCCCCGCCTCCGGCCAAACCGAAAAAGATTGAAGGCATGCCCGATTACGCCATCCATGTGGACGTGCCGCTGGTGACCGTGCCTGTGCTGGTGACGACCAAAGAGGGACAGTTCATCCCCAATCTGAAGCGCGAAAATTTCCGAGTCTTTGAAGACGGCGCTCCCCAAGCGATTAGCGATTTTAGGGTAGAAGAGGCTCCGATCACAGCCGTGCTTCTGGTCGAATTCGCTTCGACCAACTATTGGTTGCTGAGCGATACCTTGCGTGCCTCCTATGTTTTTGCCAGCACCCTTAAGAAAGACGATTACGTCGCCGTCATCTCCTATGATATGAAGCCCGACATCCTGGTCGACTTCACCCAGGACAAGAATGCCATCACGGGAGCGCTGAACGGCCTGCGCATGCCAGGTTTTGCCGAAACCAACCTGTTCGACGCCGTCTATGACACTCTCGACCGCATGGACCGAATCGAGGGCCACAAGTACCTGGTGCTGGTCAGCACAGGTATTGATACCTTCAGCAAACTACGTCTTGATCAGGTCCTCAATAAAGTGCGAACCACGCACGATATTTCCATCTTCCCCATCAGCATCGGCTGGGTATTCCGCGAGTACTG
>JAFAPG010000735.1 GCA_019247235.1 Acidobacteriota bacterium | reverse complement strand
GCAGGTCTTATCGTCGACCATGACGACGCCGCCCGAGCCGAGCATGCTGCCAGCCTTCATCAAAGCGTCAAAATCCATAGGCAGATCAATTTCTTCGGCTGTCAGCAGCGGACAGCTTGAGCCGCCCGGCACAACCGCCTTCAGTTTCCGTCCCCCAGGAATGCCTCCGCCGACGTCATAGATCATTTTGCCCAAGTTATAACCCATGGGCAGCTCATAGACTCCGGGCTTCTCGATATGTCCACTCAAGCAGAATAGGCGGGTCCCGCCGTTTTTAGGGGTACCTAGGCTGGCGTACCATTCTGCCCCTTTTAGAATGATGGGGGGCACGCTCGCCAGAGTCTCGACATTGTTAATCACGGTGGGACCACCCCATAATCCCACCACCGCCGGAAAAGGCGGTCGAATGCGGGGAACTCCGCGCTTGCCTTCGAGAGATTCCATGAGGGCTGATTCTTCGCCGACCTCGTATGCCCCGGCGCCACCGTGCCAGTACACATCGAAGCTGTAGGAGCTGCCAAAGATATTCTTGCCGAGGAAACCGCGAGCGTAGGCGTCGGCAATTGCCTTCTGCATGATCTCCAACAAATAACGATATTCGCCGCGTATGTAGATGTACCCGGCATGCGCGCCCACGGCTAAGCCGGCGATGATTACTCCTTCAATAACGGAATGGGGATCGTGCTCGAAAATGAGGCGGTCTTTGCAGGTACCCGGTTCGCTCTCATCGCCGTTACACAGGATGTATTTCGGTTTCGCCGACTGCTTGGGAACAAACGACCATTTCAAACCAGTATTGAAGCCGGCCCCACCTCGTCCACGCAGGCCGGAATTTTTTACCTCGTTGATGATGGCCTCGGGCTGCAGGGTGAGCGCCTTTTGAGCGGCTTTATAGCCGTCGAGCTCTAAAAAACGATCGATACGGGTTGCGCCCTGGCCAAAACGGCTGGAGACAACGCGCACTTCATCGGGATGAGAAACAAGCTCTGCCATGATGATCAAACCAGCAGCATCGGATTTCCAGGATTTGCCCAGAGCCCGCCTGAGCGGGTCGACAATCGCCAGCTATGGAGATCCGTTGTTCCTGTAGTTGTCCAAAATCCGATTCATCTTCTCCGCAGTTAGGCTCTCATGAAAATCGTAGTTCACCTGCACCGCCGGCGCCCAGCTGCAGGCGCCGATACACTCGACTTCCTCGAGAGAGAACAAGCCATCTGGAGTTGTACCTTTGTGCCCAATGCCAAGTTTCCGCGAGCAATGATTCATGAGCTCTTCCCCGCCGCGGAGCAAGCAAGCAATATTGGTGCACACCTGAACGTTATATTTGCCGCGAGGCTTGGTGGTCAGCATCGAGTAGTAACTGATCACGTTGCGAACATCGAGCTCGGTTAGATCGAGTCGTGCGGCAATTTCAGCGACGACCTCATCGGACAAAAAACCGGTTTCGTCTTGCGCGTATAGCAGCGTAGGCACAAGAACCGAACGTTTGGTCGGGTAGTGCGTGAGCATCTCTGAGAACCGCTGCTCGAATTGATCGGAGAATCTCATGGCCCAAGATCGAGCTTGCTATTGCGCAACCCTGCCTGGTGGATCTTCGCTCCCCGGCATGGCATAGCCTTTAACGATCAATCTCCCCTAAGACAATATCAATGCTGCCGATGGCCGCCACCACATCCGCAATCAACCGTCCTTCGCACATTGTGGGCAGAGTCTGCATGTTGGCTAAACAGGCCGAGCGCATATGCACGCGATAGGGCTTGGAGGAGCCATCGCTGACAACGTAGTAGCCCATCTCACCGCGGGGGGACTCGACTGCCATGTATACCTCCCCTTCCGGGACCGCGAAGCCCTCGCTAATGATCTTGAAGTGGTAGATCAGAGCTTCCATCTCGGTCTTCATCTTTTCCCGGTCGGGCAACACTACTTTGGGAGCATTGGCCTTAATAGCGCCTTCGGGCATGCCGTCAAGCGCTTGTTGCACAATGCCAATCGACTCGCGTAACTCTTGTACGCGACACATATAACGTGCGAACACGTCGCCCTCTTTGCCGATGGGAACCTTAAACTTGAAATTTTCATACCCTGAATAGGGCATATCGCGTCGCAAATCGATATCGACCCCGCTACCTCGCAGGGTGGGGCCGCTGGCGCCGAGCGCGATCGCGTCTTCGGCAAAAATCTTCGCCACCCCCTTCGTGCGCATCCCCCAGATGGGATTGCCGGTGAGCAGGCCTTCATATTCGTCGACCCGCGCCGGAAAGCGATCGGCGAAACCACGTAGCCGCTCAAAAAAGCCGAGCGGAGGTTCCAGGGCTACGCCTCCCACGCGAAAATAGGAAGTCATCATGCGCTGCCCGCTGATTGCTTCAAATAACCGCAAGATGTCTTCGCGCTCACGAAAGCAGTAAAGGAAGACGGTCATGGCCCCAATATCCATGGCGTGGGTGCCTAGCCAGACTAAGTGCGAGTTGATGCGGGTTAACTCATTCATCATGACCCGCAACCATTGCGCCTTGGGAGGAATTTCAAGGCCCAGCAGCTTTTCCACCGCTAGCACGTAGCATAGGTTGTTGGTCATGGGGCATAAATAATCGATACGGTCGGTGAGCGGAACTACTTGCTGGTAGAACTTGGCTTCGCAGGTCTTCTCGATGCCGGTATGCAGGTAGCCAATGTCGGGCATCATGCGAACCACATTCTCGCCGTCAATCTCCAAAATCACGCGCAACACGCCATGCGTCGATGGATGTTGCGGGCCCATGTTCAAGATCATGGTTTTGTCTTGAGCGGCCTCAAGCGCGGGTGTCGGGGTGAGATGAGCCATAGCCGTTAGCGGTAACCCTCCACCGGATAATCTTTGCGCAAGGGATGGCCTTCCCAGTTTTCCGGCATCAACAAACGCCGCAAATAGCCGTGCCCATTGAAGCGAACGCCAAACAGGTCATACACCTCACGCTCAAAGTAATTGGCGCCGGGCCAGACGGGCGTAACCGAATCGAGCGCTGGCATATCGCCAGCCAGTCGCACTTTCAGGCGCACACGCTCGCGTTTGGCCATCGCAAATAAGTGGTAAACCACCTCAAAGCGCGGCTCCGA
>JAFAPG010000725.1 GCA_019247235.1 Acidobacteriota bacterium | reverse complement strand
TGTTCCCTTGGTCGTAAAGATCCCCGGTCGAGAGCTAGCTCTGGCCAAGCGATTCGGATCTGAACACACCCTTATTGACTTCGTGTGCGAGGTCAAAGATCTGGTCAGCGGCCTGACGGTTACCAACCTCCGCGACAATATCAATGTGAAGCTGACCGACGCCACGGCGGCCGAACTCGCTCGTCGACCTATTGAGTACGATTCTGGTTTTACCCTGTTTCCAGGAAAGTATTCCATCAAATTTCTGGCGCGGGATGATGAAACCGGAAGAATTGGAACCTATCAGACGACCTTTGCCATTCCCAACTTGGTGAAAGAGATCACCCGCGTCCCCATCAGCTCGGTTGTCCTGAGCAGCCAGCGTGTCGACGCCAAAGATGCTGTTTACAATATCATGCGGGGAAAGAGCGCGGCCAAGGAGGTGGCGGCCAATCCTCTGGTTGAAAATGGCCTTAAGCTGATTCCCAGTGTGACCCGAGTCTTCAGCGTGCGTCACAGCCTGAATGTTTTCCTCGAGGCCTACCATGAAGGCTCCCAAGCGCCTGCTGCAGATGGTCAACCATGGGTGGCGTTTGTGACCCTGTATCGCGAGCACAAGAATGTGTTCGAGACTTCGCTAATGCCGGTCACGGCAGAAGCCGGTAGCCGCCTGGGAAAAGTTCCCATCAGCTTCACGATTAATTTGAATGGAATTTCTCCAGGTCGCTATGATTGCCAGCTTTCGGTTCTCGATCCAAGCGACAACAAAGTCGCATTCTGGCTAGCTCCGATTCTCATCGTTCCTTGAGATTCGAAACTCACAGTAAATCGTTCCCGCTGAAGCGAAGTATTTTTACTTCGTTGTGCTTATTGCAAAACGTGAGAAGAGCGACACTCCTTCCTCCTCAGCGAACTGTCACGCGGGGCCGATCGATTCGATGGGCAGCGATCAAGGAGGTTCGCAGCCAGTGAGCTCCCCCGCCATTCCGAGGGGGAGTGAATCGAATGTTATTCTAAGCTTGATGCGCTCGCTCTATGCCCGATGGATGTATCGCTGGGAAAGCCAGCTGACTTCGGTCGACAACAATCGCGTGATACGGCCACTGGAATGGGGCATCGAGTGGACGCGAGGGTGGCCATGCGGCAATGGCTTTCTTCCCGCAGCTACCTCTGAGGAGTGCGAGCACTATTTGCGAGCCTATAATGTGCGGGCGGTTGGCGCGAGTGACCAATTCTTTGCCTACCGCACGCCCTCGGATTTTCATCTTGAGATTCGCCCAGTCGAGGTCTTTAGCACCCGCCAGGTACCAGATCGAAGGCTGGAGAGAAAAGTTTCAGGTACCTGCGCGAAATTCCTGCGCTTCAGTTCCCCGGTGCGAACCCCATATGAAGAAAACAATGTAGTCAATGCCCGCTGGTTTCCGGCAAGGGGAAAAAGTGCTCTGGTCGTTGTTCCCCATTGGAACGCCGATGCGATCGCCTACACCGCGCTTTGTCGTATTTTGAATCGCCTGGGAATTTCGGTTTTGCGGCTGAGCATGCCTTACCACGATATCCGTCGACCGGCGGAGATTCAGCGAGCAGACTATGCCGTCTCCGCCAATCTCGGCCGCACCCTTGACGCCGCCCGTCAGGGCGTAGTCGACATTCGCAGCTGCCTTGATTGGCTCGAAGAGCGCGGATACCAGCAACTCGGAATTGTAGGCACCAGCCTTGGATCCTGTTACGGGTTCTTGGCCGCAGCTCACGATCGGCGTATCCAAGTGGCTGCTTTCAACCACGCTTCAACGTATTTCGCCGACGTGGTCTGGCATGGTCAATCCACGCGGCACATTCGTCAGGGGCTGGAACCAGCCATCAGCCTTGAGCGATTGCGCGGAATCTGGGCAGCGATTAGTCCGATGTCCTACTTCGATCAATTCGCCCGTTATTCTCGCCGCTCGCTGATTATTTATGCTACTTACGACTTGACCTTTTTGCCGGAGTTTTCCCGCCAGGTGGTAGGTGAGTTCGAACGCCGCGGGCTGGATCACAAGGTCGCAGTCCTGCCCTGCGGGCACTACTCGACTGGAGAAACGCCTTACAAGTTCCTCGACGGGTGGTATTTGGCTTCCTTTCTCGGGAGATCATTTAAGCGTCTAGGCGGCTAGAGGTCTATAGGCGGCCAACCTAGTTGGAGCTGCTGGCTGCGGCTACCGACTGGGCGCGTAAAGTCTCTAAGGCCGCTTCGAGTTGCTTCCATTCGCCCGAGGGAATCGATCCATTGCGGGGAGGGCCATCCCGGAAGTAGGCGAGGACGTGGGCTTTCAAAGAGGGCGTGAGGTGGCGAAAGCTATCCTGGGCCAATCGTTTTAATAATGCGGCATAGGTTCGATCGGCGAGCCGGTACTCGGACTCCCGCGAGAGCGCGCCGGTATCAAGATTGCGATTCGCGATCTCAACCTTGCCGGCCCTTACGTTCGCCAGCAGCAGGCGATATTCATCGATGGCTTTATCCATGCTGCGAAAGTAGTAATCCTCGGTTTGCGGGGAGGGGTTACGGTAGCCCAGAATTTTCGCTGGACCGAAGGGAATCAGCTTGAGGATGAATCCCAAGATGCGAGCGAAGATTCCCGGACGGCGATACTTATTGCCAAATTGTTTTTCATAGTCGATCCGAGATAGGCGATAGAGGAAAATCTGTTTGGCCGCATCTGGTCGCTCCCGCCTCTGCTCTGGCTTATGCGTCGCCAGGGCAACTTCGGTCATCTCAGGAATGATCTTGGCAACGGCAAAACGAAAGGTCTCGAGGGTGAGATCGTCGTAGTGTAAGAGCGAATCCATGGATATCCCGTAGGTGTCTTCAAAGGAGCGTTCTACCAGCTGCTCGGAGACATCAAAGCCGATGAAATCGTGATATTGCTGCGAGTTATAGCGATTTTTGGCGACCTCAAGCACGTCGAAGCTGAATTCGGTACGACGGTGAGCCTGGTGATCGTCCTCATAGCTGACCCAGTCCCCAAACTTCCTCCGCAATTTGGGATAAAGAATAGGGGTGGAGAGATTTACTGCCGCGTGACCCCAGCTGTCGGCCACATAATGGCCGAGTGCTCCGAGCGCGAAGGCATATTCGTTGATGTCGCGAGCATTACGGATGAGGCTCAAGACAAAATCACCGCTGCGCACATAGTGCAAGAAATTGGTAAACAGCTGATTTCCCAGAGGGTAATAGCCGACATCTTGAATCACGCTTCCCCCGTAGGCAAAGCTGTGGGCGCGTTTGATTTGTTCGGGGGAGGCGTCAGGAAAGCGACTCTCGAGCATGGGCCGTATGCTCGTATCCCAAACGATGTCGATCATCTCCTCGTGCGAAAGCACGGAGACCGCAGATAAGGGTTGCACGAAAAGCCAGACTACAACGATGCGGGCAATGGATTGGCCGGTCATTTCTGAGACTCAGATGCGAACCGCGTGTTTTTGGTCGCCGGCTCGATTCAACCCTCAAGCTCTATGGCCAGAGGCTTTGCCGGAGGCACAAGCCAGAACGCTTGATATTATGCGATGAGATCTGCCATGACAGCGCTCGAACGTAACTATGGAAAATATTTCGTCACGACCGATCGAGCTCGGCTCGATCTCGATGTGATTCATGAATTCTTGAGACATTCTTACTGGGCTGAGGGCATACCGCGGGAGATTGTCGTGCGTTCGATCGAAAATTCCTTGTGCTTTGGTGTATTTACGGATGTTCAGCAGGTCGGCTTTGCCCGCGTCATCACGGACTCGGCCACCTATGCTTATCTCGCTGATGTATTCATTCTGGCCGAGCATCGGGGAGGAGGAGTGGCGAAGTTTCTCCTGCGTTGCATTTTCGAACACCCTCAATTGCAGGGACTTAGGCGGTGGACTCTGGTTACCCGCGATGGCCACTCCCTGTATTCGCAATTTGGCTTTCACTCGCTCGCTCATCCTGAACGTTTCATGGAGATTGTTGATGGCGACATTTACCGTCGGCCCAAACCGGCAGTGTAAGGGCCGAGAATTTGTCGCAAGCCTGGAGTGCGACTCGGTATACTTAAGCAACGAGAGAGTTCCATGATCACAGCTATGTGCCGCCCGCTCCCAGAAGTCGATCCCGAAGTTTCAGCCGCCATTGAGCAGGAGACCCGCCGCCAACATGAGGGCCTCGAACTGATTGCCTCCGAGAATTTTGTCAGTGAGGCCGTTCTTGAGGCCATGGGTTCGGTCTTCACCAATAAGTATGCGGAAGGCTATCCTGGGCGTCGTTATTATGGCGGTTGCGAGTTCTCCGACGTGGTCGAAAACTTGGCGCGCGACCGAGCCAAGCAGTTATTCGCAGCTGAGCATGCCAATGTGCAACCCCATGCCGGTTCGCAGGCCAATATGGCGGCTTATGCCGCAGTGTTAGAACCCGGCGAAACCATACTCGGTTTGAACCTAGCGCATGGCGGCCACCTGACCCATGGGCATCCGCTGAATTTTTCCGGCAAGACCTACAAGATCGTTCCCTATGGCGTGACCAGGGAGAGCGAAACCATTGACTATGACGATCTCGAAAGGCTCGCGGAAAAAGAGCAGCCGAAACTCATCATCGGAGGCGGTAGCGCCTACCCACGAATCATTGACTTTGCCCGCATGCGGCAGATCGCCGATAAGGTAGGGGCTCTCTATCTGGTCGATATGGCTCACTTCGCTGGACTCGTGGCTGGGGGTGTACATCCTTCGCCCGTTCCCTACGCTCACATCGTGACCTCAACCACGCATAAGACTTTGCGCGGACCGCGATCAGGTTTGATCCTCTCCCAGCAGCAATTTCACTCGGCCATCGACAAAGTGGTCTTTCCCGGAATGCAGGGTGGGCCTCTGGTCCATATCATTGCTGCCAAAGCCGTCTGTTTCCATGAGGCTCAGCAAGCTGAATTTCGGGACTACGCCAGACAGGTCGTGCGCAATGCCAAGGTTTTAGCCGAGACCCTTTCAGCCGAGGGCTTCCGCATCATCTCGGGCGGGACCGACACCCACTTGATTCTGCTCGATGTCTTTTCCAAGGGAATGTTAGGCAGCGAGGCGGAACAAGTCCTGGGCGAGTCGGGCATTACGGTCAACAAGAATGCCATACCCTTTGACAGCAACCCTCCGCTCAAGCCGAGTGGCATCCGCATTGGCACGCCCGCATTGACCACACGCGGTATGAAAGAACCTGAAATGCGCCAGGTAGGGCGCTGGATTAGCGAAGTGCTTAACGCCCGAAGCGACCGGCTGCTCGTCGCCCGAGTGCGACGTCAGGTACTCGAACTGGCCGAGGCGTTTCCTTTGTATGCCGGGCGCCGGGCGCGAGCGGCCGCCGAACTTCAAGCCTAAACAAAAAGGAAGAGAAAGGTTCGGTTCAACTGTTGGCGTGAAGATTGCCATCGATATCCGCCGAATGAATGAGTTTGGCGTGGGGACCTACACGCGTAACATAGTCCGCGCGTTGGCCCGGCTGGATCACCAGAATCAGTTCTTTTTACTGGGTTCGGCGGAGAAAGTGGAGGAGATCGGCAGCTTACCGGAGAATTTTCAAGCCGTTCCCCTTCTTGCTCCTGACACCGCCAAAGGCTATTGGCAATGCCACGCCGTAGTTCGCCGCCTGGGTTGTGATCTTGTCCACATTCCCCATCTGTTCTGGGTACCTCATCATCTGCCCTGCCCCTATGTGGTGACGGTGCACGACGTGCTCGAACATATGTATCGCGCGCGCAACGGTTCCGGTCTGCGCCGCTCGCTCCATTTCCACCTCACCCGCAGGGTACTGAGGAATGCAGCCCGTATTTTTGCCGTCTCTCAATTCACTAAAACCGAGCTGCACAAGCTATTCGGGATTCGTCCCGATCGCGTTGAGGTTATCTACAATGCCATCGACCCCCGCTTCTTGACCGGACACGCTGTCGATGCCGACCGCCAGCTACTGGCGGAGCGATACCAGATTACTTA
>JAFAPG010000718.1 GCA_019247235.1 Acidobacteriota bacterium | reverse complement strand
CGACGTTGTTGTTTGATGTGAGTTCGCGTGATCCGCTGATTTATGCGCTCGTTCTTATCGGCCTTTTTACGGTTGGCCTGCTGGCGAACCTTGTCCCCGCGCACCGCGCCGCCACCATTGATCCCATGCGGGCACTACGATTTGAATGACGGGAAAAAGCGCTTCCGCTCGGGCATATCAACAATGATTACCGAGCCGAGGCCCCTTAGCCCGCCACCAGCGTCTGAGGGCGACAGCCGACCATACTGATTCAACCAGACCAAATGGCCATGCGCCTTGAAGAAAACCATAGATTGAGCCCATTGCGCATGCGAATGCGAATCCCAAGATATACCAGGGGCTTTTCGATTCAAGTGCATAGGTCACGAGCATCGCCGTTACTGCGAGCAGACCAAATGCCGTAAGCAAGCTCATGGTGCGGAGGAAACCCCCGTAATGGCCTAGAATATCAAGCCGGAGAGCGACGATGCCCATTTCTAGGCGTGTATTCCAGCTGGTGGTATCGCTCGCTGCGGTGTCAGGGATCACACTTCTGGCCTCACGTGTGGTCCACGTGAACGCGACCACCGTAGGATTCGCCTATTTACTACTCATTCTTGTTATCGCCAGCACTTGGGGGTTTCCTGAAGCAGCCGTTTCTTCCGTTCTCGCCACTTTACTCTTTAACTTTTATTTTCTTCCTCCTATCGGAACATTCACGATTGCTGACCCGCAGAACTGGGTTGCACTGTTCAGCTTCTTGGCCATTTCATTGATCGCGGGTCGTTTATCGGCCATGGCGAAAGCCCGTACGTTCGAGGCGATCGAACGACAAAGGGACCTCGAACGTCTTTATGGCTTCAGCCGCGCGATCCTGCTTATCGACGGGACGGCTCCTTTCGCAATGCAATTGGTCGAAACCGCGGCAACCATCTTTCAATTGCAGGCAGTGGCGTTATTTGAGCTTCGCAGCGGTGAGTTTTATCAAACCGGTTGCTTCAAGGTAGAAGGTGTGGAGCATCGACTGCGTCACGGCATTGCTGGAATCAGGAGTTCTTCCGCTGCTGACCTGCTGGTGCTTGATGTCGGCCTCGATTCTGGTTCGGTGGCCCGAATCGCCATACAGGGCGCAGAGATGCCGGAACCGGTGATTCAAGGGATGGCAAACCTAATGGCCGTCGGTCTGGAACATGCGCGGACACAGGAATTGATCCAGCAAGTCGCGGCAGCCCGCGAGAGTGAGCAACTACGCACTACCCTGATCGATGCTATGGCTCACGAGTTTAAGACGCCCTTAACATTGATCAAAGCGGCCACCACGTCGCTCCTTGCCAACCCAGATGGCGCGGCACAGGTTCGGACCGAGCAGCTGCGAACCGCCGATGAAGAGGCAGACCATTTAAAACAACTGATTGACGATGCCGTAGAAATGGCGCGACTCGATACCGCTCACATTGAGGTGCATCCTGAGGTCTCGCGTCTTGAAGATACCGTCGACCACGTGCTCGCTGCTGTGCGCAGCGAGGGCGAGGACCATCCCATTTTCCTCGAATGTGACCGCGACCTTCCTACGCTGCTGTTCGACCAGCGGCTAATGAAGTTGGCGCTTAAGCAACTGGTCGACAATGCGCTGAAGTACTCGGCCTCAGAAATGCCGGTCGAAGTTCGTGTCCAAAGTCAGAATGGGACGGTAGCGCTCGAGGTGACTGACCATGGCGAAGGTATCCCCGTGGAGGAACAAAACCGAATTTTCGACCGGTTCTACCGAAGCCCGTCAGTAAAAGATCACATTCCCGGCTCGGGTCTAGGCCTAAGTATCGCGCATCGCATCGTCCAAGCTCATAACGGAGACTTGTCGGTCTCCAGTGGTCCTGGAAGAACCACGTTTCGACTGAGTCTTACCGTTCCCAAACAGGAGACACTGTGAGTGCGGGTCGAATTCTCATCGTGGATGACCAACCAAAGTTGCGTCGCCTCATGCGCACGACTCTGGTGGCCGATGGATACGAAGTGGACGAAGCTAGAAGCGGTGAAACTGCGCTAGAGAAAATACGAGAATTTCGTCCCGATCTGGCTCTGCTGGATATCAACATGCCAGGGATGGGCGGACTGGCGACATGCCGGGCCATCCGCAGTGCTGCAAAAATCGCCATCATAATGTTGACGGTGCGGAATTCAGAACAAGACAAAATTGCCGCGCTCGATGCTGGAGCTGATGACTTCGTGACCAAACCCTTCAGTACGCCCGAATTGTTAGCGCGCATCCGGGCGGCTTTGAGGCGGGTACCCAGCCTGCAATCCTTGCCAGCTCGTCTTCGCGTGCGTGAATTGATCATTGACTTTGACGCCCGGGTCATTATCCGGCAGGGGGCGAGCATTCACTTAACGCCCAAAGAATTGGATCTGCTTCGCTATCTTACACAGCATGCCAATCAAGCCGTCTCCCATCGCGAACTGCTCCAGGCCGTTTGGGGTCCGGACTATGGCGATCAGGTAGATTACTTGCGCGTATTTATCAAGAATTTGCGAAGGAAAATGGAGCCGGACCCGGACCACCCCGAGTACATTGCTACCGAACCTTGGGTGGGCTATCGCTTCAATAGTGAGGTAGAGTCTTTATAAAATCTTCAGGCTTTTTCCATTACTTTTTTACGCGTTTTAGGCCAGGATAGCGTTCGGTATGAGCAGCAATTCAGCACCTTGTGTAACCCATGAAGAGAGAATATTTCAATATCCCGCGCCTCCTCACCAGCCGAGAGCCATTTCTCCCGGCGGTAGGCTGGAAATTTGGGTTCTTTTTACCACCCCAGGGGGGACAATCGCAGCTCTCGAGCGCGCTGCCTGTCTTCTGAAAGGGTTAGAGGGCTGCATCTCGCTGGTCGAAGTGCAAACCGTTCCTTATCCCCTGCCTCTGAATCGGCCGCCGGTGGCACTCAATTTCACCAAGCAACGCCTTCTTGCAATTGCCGCCCAAAGTGAGCTTGAGATTGCCGTCTCTGTGTATCTCTGCCGCTCTGCCGCGGAAACCCTGGCGCGCATATTAAAGCCAGGCTCCATTGTTGTGATTGGCTGTCGCCGGCAATGGTGGCGCAACCGGGAAGAGAAGTTAGCTTCGAAGTTGCGCCGCGCTGGATATCACACGGTGGTTGTTAAAGCACCCTCGGCGCGAACCTGAAAGCTTGCCTACGAGCACGGGCCGCCTCACTACGCAAGCGGTAGGGAGAAATGGAACGCTGACCCGTGGCCGGGTTGGCTGGTGACGGCGATCTTTCCACCATGGAACTGCACAATCGCCTTGGCAATGGCCAGCCCCATTCCTGTGCCCTGGATCATCATTCGCTGATTTCGTCCTCGATAGAATTTCTCAAAGATCATCTCTTGTTCGATTTCGTCAATTCCTGGACCATGATCGGCTACGCTGACAAGCACTTGCGAGCCCTGCACTTCGGCGGTGATGTGGATGGGAGTCTCAGGGCCCGCGTATTTGCCCGCGTTGTCCAGCAACTGAGTAATAACCTCGGTGATTCGTTCGAGATCCATCCTGACTGGGGGGAGGTCGGCAGGAACGTTCATTTCCAGCGAATGTTGTCGCAAAGATTGCTGCGAAGCGCTGACCGCTGCAGCGATGGCCTCTCGCATTGGGCGTGTCTCAAAACGAAACTGAAGTTGACGTGAATCGAGTTGCGCGACCTCCGCCGCCTCCCCGATAAGACGGTTGAGCCGATCGGCCTCCTCGTTGATGACTGCCAATAAGTCTTTGCGCGTGGGGTTGTCCAATTCGACTTCAGAGGCAAGCGTTTCGGCCGAAGCCTTGATAGCGGTCAATGGCGTTCTAAATTCATGGGTCACGGAATCGAGTAACACCGACCGCAAGCGATCACTCTCGCGAGCGGCTTCACTGCGGGTCAATTTTTCAACGGTATTGCCCCGCTCAATAGCAATGGCAATCAAACTACCGATGGCCTCTAAACTCTCGCGCGATAGATCGCAGCCGGACAGGCCAATGGCACCGACCGAGCGCACTCCCATACGCAATGGCATGTAACAGCGTCGCTTCTCGCGATCCAGAACAGGTTCTCCTCGGTCACTGATCGCTTTCAGTTGAGCGATGGAAAAAAGAGTTCGGCTCGCCTCATCGGAAAAGTAAACTTCTTGTTTGGTCTCAATAAAAAGCGCCGCGCTGGCGACCTCGAAGGACTCAACAATTCGGGAGGGAACGATGTTGAGTAACTCAAAGACGTTCTCGCTCAGCCACAATTGTTGGCTGAAGGCGTAGAGCCGTTCAACCTCGCGTCGCTGTTGATCGGCATGTTCTTTGCTGCGGCGTGTGCGTTCCGAGAGTTGACTAGCCACCATGGCAGTAATTAGGAAAGCAATTCAGGCCACCCAGTTCTGAGGATCGGCGATGGTGAATTTGAACAGTGGAGGCAGAAAGAAATAGTTGTAAACCAGCGTGCCAAAAATGGCAGTCACAATCGCGTAACGCAACCCCCAGTAGGCGGAAATCAGCAGAACCGTTAACAGGAAAGTAAAACCCACAGTCGCCGGATTAACATGCAACCAACGAAAGTACACCAGCACGATGCAGGTAATGATTGCGGCGCAGGCGGCGAAACGTAAGCTGGCAGTAGAAATTGATCGATTCACGAGCACCGCTCTAGTTTATTCGCACAAGGGCGGATTCCTGAGGATAATACAGAGCATGCCAAAGACACCCGAGCAGTGGTTGGCAGAAACATCTCCAGAGAAGCCAAAGTCCATTTTTAAGCTATTTTTGGGCTATGCCCCCGGCGTGGGTAAGACTTTCAATATGCTCAGCGAAGGTATAAGGCGTCACAGTCGCGGCGAGGACGTGGTTATTGGTGTGGTGGAGACGCACGGGA